>NZ_JASCQQ010000011.1:0-71447 GCF_030012485.1 Halomonas rhizosphaerae | reverse complement strand
CGAGGATCTTCAGGGTATTGGTGCCGCCATGGGCGTTCATGTGGTCGCCCCGGGTGAGGATCACGTGGTCGCCGGGCTCGGCGATGCCCTGCTCCACCAGTCGCTGCAGCGCCCGGTCGTTGAGCTCGGCGGCCGACATCTCGCTGGTGTCGAAGGGCAGCGAGACCACCCCGCGATAGAGCGCCATACGCCGCTGGGCCACCGGGTTGTGGGCCAGGCCGACGATGGGCAGCCCCGAGCTGATGCGCGAGGCGATCAGCGGCGTGTAGCCGGAGGCGGTCATGCAGGCGATGGCGGCGACCCCGGCGAGGTGGTTGGCGGCGTACATGGCGGAGAGCGCGATGGTCTCGTCGATCTGCGAGAAGCCCTCATGGATGCGGTGGCCGGACTCCTGGATGCGCCGCTCGCGCTCGGCGCCCAGGCAGACCCGGTCCATGGCCGCGACGGTCTCCACCGGGAAGTCGCCGGCGGCGGTCTCGGCGGAGAGCATCACCGCATCGGTGCCGTCGAGCACCGCGTTGGCGACGTCGAACACCTCGGCGCGGGTGGGCAGCGGGGCCTCGATCATCGACTCCATCATCTGGGTGGCGGTGATCACCGCGCGGTTGAGCGTGCGGGCGTGCTTGATGATGCGCTTCTGGGTGCCGATCAGCGCGGCGTCGCCGATCTCCACGCCCAGGTCGCCGCGCGCCACCATCACCGCCTCGCTGGCGCGGATGATGGCGTCCAGCGTCTCGTCGTCGGCCACCGCCTCGGCGCGCTCCAGCTTGGCCACCAGGCCGATCTCGCGGCCGGCCTCGCCGAGCCGCTCGCGGGCCTCGACCATGTCGGCGGCGCTGCGCGGGAAGGAGATCGCCAGGTAGTCGACGCCGATCGCCACGGCGGTCTCCAGGTCGGCCTTGTCCTTGTCGGTCAGCGCCGGGGCCGAGAGGCCGCCGCCCTGCTTGTTGATGCCCTTGTTGTTGGAGAGCGTACCGCCCACCACCACGCTGGTGTGGATCAGGTGGTCGGCGACCCGGTTGACGTCGAGCACCACCCGGCCGTCGTCGAGCAGCAGGCGGTCGCCGGGGCCGACGTCGTCGGCCAGGGTCTTGTAGTCGCAGCCGACGCGGGTCTCGTCGCCCTGGTCGCTGCCCAGGCCCATGTCGAGGATGAAGGACTGCCCCTCCTCGAGTTCCACGGCGCCCGCCTTGAAGCGGGCGATGCGGATCTTGGGGCCCTGGAGGTCGCCCAGGGCGGCGACGCTGCGCCCCAGGCGGTCGGCGATGGCGCGGACCCGTTCGAGGCGGCGGCGGTGGTCATCGGGGCTGCCGTGGGAGAAGTTGAGGCGCACCACGTCGACGCCGGCCTCGAGCATCGCCTCGAGGACCCCCTCCCGGTCGCTGGCCGGGCCCAGGGTGGCGACGATCTTGGTGCGACGGATGGGGGTGTGCAGTGGGGTGGTCGACATGTCGTGCTCCTCCGGTGGACGCGGGTTGTTATCCGTTCACGATAACGTCTTCAAGGTAAGTTTACTACATTGTGGTCTATATTGAGCCTTCCCTCAGGCCCCGACGACAGGCCATTCTGCGAGGTTTGGCTATCCGATGTGCGGGATATTCGTGGTGTTCCGGCGTCAGAGTGAAATTCTATATGTTGTAAAGTTACTAAAAATTGCTTGAGCCCCGGCCAGGACTGGTCCACATTATGGGGCAGATGACACGTGGCCCACCGCGCAGGGATGAAGATCGCGCAGGCACGATGCGAGCCGGGCGCCCGCCTGGACTCTCTTGCCCATCGGCTCCGCCACGACCCATAGAACGCTACTGGACCGAGGAGAACAACGCCATGACGCTCAAGATCGCCATCAACGGTTTCGGCCGCATTGGTCGCAACGTGCTGCGTGCCCTGTACGAGAACGGCTATCGCAACCGCGTGCAGGTGGTCGCCATCAACGACCTCGGCGACCCGTCGCTGAATGCGCATCTGCTGCGCCATGACACCGTGCACGGTCACTTCCCCTTCGCCGTCGAGCACGACGAGGAGAGCATGACCGTGGATGGCCAGCGCATCGCCATCCTCTCCGAGCGGGACCCGGCGGCGCTGCCCTGGGCGGCCCTGGGCGTGGACCTGGTGATGGAGTGCACCGGCCTGTTCACCAAGCGCGAGGCCGCCGCCAAGCACCTCGCGGCCGGCGCCGAGCGTGTGCTGATCTCGGCGCCGAGCCCCGATGCCGACGCCACCGTGGTGTACGGCGTCAACGAGGACGTGCTTACGCCCGAACACAAGGTGGTCTCCAACGCCTCCTGCACCACCAACTGCCTGGCCCCGGTGGCCCAGGCGCTCCACGAGGCGGTGGGCATCGAGAACGGCCTGATGACCACGGTGCACGCCTACACCAATGACCAGAACCTCTCCGATGTCTATCACAAGGATCCCTACCGGGCGCGCAGCGCGACCCACTCGATGATCCCTACCAAGACCGGCGCCGCCGCCGCGGTGGGCCTGGTGCTGCCGGCGCTCAAGGGCAAGTTCGACGGCCTGGCCGTGCGCGTGCCGGTGATCAACGTCTCGCTGGTCGACCTGGTGTTCACCGCCGGTCGCGAGACCACCAAGGAAGAGATCAACGAGATCGTGGCCAGCGCCGCCGAGGCCTCCCCGGTGCTGGCGGTCAACGCCCAGCCGCTGGTCTCTATCGACTTCAACCACGATGCCCACTCCTCGACCTTCGATGCCAACCACACCCGGGTGAACGGTCGCCTGGTCAAGGTGATGGCCTGGTACGACAACGAGTGGGGCTTCTCCAATCGCATGCTGGATACCGCCCTGGCCATGCACGTGGCCGCCGGACGCAAGCGCGACGCCGCCTGATACCCGGCCGTCCCTGACGGCCACCCCCGCGCCGCGCGGTATCATGACGCCGGGCCACCACCGTGGCCCGGCGTCGTCTCGTTCACGGATGGATGAAACCCAAGGAAGGCCCATGTCGCTCCCCGACTACTCCTGGCTGGCCTGGACCCTCATCGTGGTGTCCACCTACCTGACCGGTGTCTCCAAGGGGGGATTCGCCGGCGGCTTCGGCACTCTCTCGGTGCCGCTGATGGCGCTCGCCATCGGCCCCGTCGAGGCGGCCGGGCTGCTGCTGCCGCTGCTGCTGGTGATGGATGCCTTCACGGTGAAGGCCTGGTGGGGGCATCACGACCGCGCCGAGGTGCGCCGCGTGCTTCCGGGGCTGGCCATCGGGGTGGTCATCGGCACCCTGCTGATCGGTCGCCTGGACGAGGATGGCGTGCGCCTGCTGCTCGGCGTGATCTCCCTGCTGTTCGCCGCCTACATGCTGCTCAAGCCCAGCGCGGGGCGTCCCCTCTCGACCCGCTGGGCGCTGCCGGCCGGGGTCGGCTGCGGCTTCACCAGCTTCCTGGCCCATGCCGGGGCACCGCCGCTCAACCTCTACCTGGTTCCCCGGCGGCTGAGCAAGCAGGCCTTCATCGCCACCAGCGCGATCCTCTTCGCCGCGGTCAACCTGATGAAGCTGCCGCCCTACCTGTGGCTCGGCGAGATCAACCTGACCAGCGCCGGGGCATCGCTGGTGCTGGTGCCGGTGGCCTGGGCCGGGGTGCGCAGTGGCCTGTGGCTGCAGCACCGGGTCAGCGAACGCCTCTTCTACCGGCTGGTGATCCTGGCCATGGCCATCGTCGGCGTGCAGCTGCTGGTTCGGGCGCTGGGCTGAGCCTCAGGTCGGGATATGCCAGGTCCCCCGGCACTGGCTGCCGGGAAAGAGCCGCTGGGCGGTGTCGGCGTTGCGTCGTTCGGCGAGGCTGTCGCGTCCGGCACCTAGGGCCGCCAGCAACGCGTCGTCGGCATGGCGCACGGTGAGCAGGGTCAGGTCGTCCCGGCGCTCCACCGCATAGTCGGCACACAGCGACGCGACCAGCGGCTCGAGGCGCTCGGGATGTCCATCCAGGCAGAGCGAGAGGCGCATGGCCCCGGTGTCGACCAGACCGGCATGCAGCCCGGCCTCCACCAGTCGGCCGAGGATGTCGTGCTGGCGGGCCTCGTCCATGAAGGCGAAGTCCCGGGGGCGGACCTCCAGCAGCGTCTGCGCTTCGCGCAGGACCAGGGAGGGCGTCTGGGTGTCGAACCGGGTGTCCCGGCCGATGGTGCTGGGCGGCGCCTCGAGGTCCTGGAAGGAGCGTACCGTCAGCGGGATCGCCTTCTGCTGCAGCGGCCCCAGGGTCTTGGGGTGGATCACCTTGGCACCGTGCCAGGCCAGCTCGATGGCCTCGCGGTAGGAGATCCGCTCGAGCTGCACCGCGTTGTCGAAGCGTCGCGGGTCTGCATTGAAGAGCCCCGTCACGTCCTTCCAGACGGTGACCTCCTCCGCCTGGAGGCAGTGGGCGAGGATCGCCGCGCTGTAGTCGGAGCCCTCGCGGCCCAGGGTGGTCGAGATGCCCTCGGCGGTGCCGCCGATGAAGCCCTGGGTGACCCGGATCCTGTCGTCTGCCGCCAGGCCGCGCACCTTCTCGGCGGTGGCCTGCCAGTCGACGTTGGCCGCCTGGTGGCAGTCGTCGGTGACCACCAGCTCCCGGGCATCGAGCCACTCGGTCGCCATGCCGGCCTCCTCCAGCCAGGCGCTGACGATGGTGGTGGAGAGCAACTCGCCGAAGCAGACGGTCTGGTCGTAGTGGAAGGGGCGCTCGCGGCCCGCATGGCGGCGATGGCGGCGGTCGAGCTCGGTGATCAGCGCCTCGACCCGCTCGGCCACGGGGCCGGTCCTGGCGCCGAACAGGCTCTCCACCGCGGCCAGGTGGTCGCGGCGCAGGGTCTCGAGGCGGTCGCGATAGTCATCCGCCTCGCCCTCCCGTGCCGCGGCCAGCAGCGCCTCCAGGGCATTGGTGGTCTTGCCCATGGCCGAGACCACCATGATCAGGGGACGTGACCGGAAACGGGCCAGCAGCTCGCCCAGTCGACGGATGGCCGCGGCGTCCTGGATCGAGGCACCGCCGAACTTGAAGACCTGGGTCATCCGAATCCTCCCGCCGTTCACTGTGGTGACTGCTGCTACCTTGCGTGAAATCGCCGCCCGGGGAAAGGGCGTGGTCGGCCGGCGACACGACCAGAACAGGCACCCTCGGGTGCCTGTCGTGTAGTGCCTGTCGAGTCCTTGGTGGGCGTCAGCTCAGCCGCTGCCGGTAGTCCTCGTAGCCGAAGCGCTTCACCGTGCGCACCTCGCGGCTGGCCTCGTCGATCCGGCAGATCGACGGCAGGCGCATGCCGTTGAAGGTGGTGGTCTTCACCATGGTGTAGTGGGCCATGTCGGTGAACACCAGGCGGTCGCCGATCGCAAGCGGGGCGTCGAAGCTGTACTCGCCCACCACGTCGCCGGCCAGGCAGGTCAGCCCGCCCAGCCGATAGGTATGGGCTTTCTCGCCGGGCTCGCCGGCGCCGATGATTTCGGGCCGGTAGGGCATCTCCAGCACGTCGGGCATGTGCGCCGTGGCCGAGGTGTCGAGGATGGCGATGGCGCCGTCGTTCTCGACGATGTCCAGCACGCTGCACACCAGGTACCCGGTGTTGAGCGCGATCGCCTCGCCGGGCTCCAGGTAGACCTCGAGGTGCGGGTGGCGTGCCTTGAAGTCGCGAACCAGCCGCACCAGCCGCTCCACGTCATAATCCTCGCGGGTTATGTGGTGGCCGCCGCCGAAGTTCACCCACTTCCTGCCGGCGAGATGCCGACCGAAGCGCTCCTCGAAGGCGGCCAGGGTGTGCTCCAGGGCGTCGCTGTTCTGCTCGCACAGGGTGTGGAAATGCAGGCCCTCCAGGCCGGCGAGGTCCACGCCCTCCAGGTCCACGGCCCGGGTGCCCAGCCGTGAGCCGGGGGCGCAGGGGTCGTAGAGCGCCACCTTGCCCTCGGAGTACTCCGGGTTGACCCGCAGGCCACAGGAGACCCGCCGCGGCGCCTGGGCCACCAGCTCGCGGAAGCGCTGCCACTGGGCCGGAGAGTTGAAGCTGAGGTGGTCCGCATACTGCAGCACCACCGCCATCTCCGCCTCGCTGAAGGCCGGCGAGTAGCAGTGGACCTCACCGCCGAAGGTCTCGGCACCCAACTGCGCCTCGTCCTGGCCGCTCGCCGTGGTGCCCACCAGGTACTGGCGGACCAGCGGAAAGGTGTCCCACATGGCGAAGCCCTTCAGCGCCAGCAGGATGCGCGCGCCGCTCTGGTCCTGGACCCGCCGCAGCAGCTCCAGGTTACGGCGCAGCAGGGCGTCGTCCACCACGTAGGCGGGCGACGGACAGGCCCCAATATCGAAGGGGTAAGCATCGAACGGATAGGCGATCTGGCTCATGTCGTGCTCAGGCCAGCGGGTCGGCATCGGGGTCGAGCTCGACCATCTGCCAGGGCAGGCCCATGTCACCGATACGCTCCATGAAGGGGTCCGGGTCGAGCTGCTCGACGTTGAACACGCCGTCGCCCTTCCACAGGCCCTCGAGCATCAGCATGGCGCCGGTGACCGCCGGGACGCCGGTGGTGTAGGAGATCGCCTGGGACTGCACCTCGGCGTAGCACTTCTCGTGGTCGCAGATGTTGTAGATGTGCACCTTGCGCCGCTTGCCGTCCTTGATGCCGTCGAGGATCACGCCGATGTTGGTCTTGCCCTTGGTGCGCGGGCCGAGCGAGGCCGGGTCCGGCAGCACCGCCTTGAGGAACTGCAGCGGCGTGATCTCGCGGCCCTCGAACTCGATCGGCTCGATGCTGGTCATGCCGACGTTCTCGAGCACCTTGAGGTGGGTGATGTACTTCTCGGAGAAGGTCATCCAGAAGCGGATGCGCTTCAGGCCCTTGATGTTCTGGCTGAGGGACTCGAGCTCCTCGTGGTAGAGCAGGTAGAGGTCCTTCTCGCCGATGCCGTCGAAGTCGAAGGTACGCTTCTCGGCCAGCGGCGCGGTTTCCTTCCACTCGCCCTCTTCCCAGTAGCGGCCGTTGGCGGTGATCTCGCGGATGTTGATCTCGGGATTGAAGTTGGTGGCGAACGGATAGCCGTGGTCGCCGCCGTTGGCATCCAGGATGTCGATGCGGTGGATCTCGTCGAACAGGTTCTTCTGGCCCCAGGCGCAGTAGATGTTGGTCATGCCCGGGTCGAAGCCGCAGCCCAGGGTGGCCATGTTGCCGGCCTTGGCGTAGCGCTCCTGGAAGGCCCACTGCTCCTTGTACTCGAACTTGGCCTCGTCCGGGTGCTCGTAGTTGGCGGTGTCCAGATAGGGCACGCCGGTGCGCAGGCAGGCCTCCATGATGGTCAGGTCCTGATAGGGCAGGGCCACGTGGATCAGCACGTCGGGCTGGAACGACTCGATCAGCGCAACCAGTGCCTCGACGTCGTCGGCATCGACCTCGGCGGTCTGGATGGGGCGCTCCAGCTGGGCCGCGATGGCGCGGCACTTGGCCTGGTTGCGGCTGGCCAGGCAGATCTCGCTGAACACCTCGGGATGCTGGGCGCACTTGTGGGTGACGACACCGCCGACGCCGCCGGCGCCGATAATCAGGACTTTGCTCATGGGGGTTCGAATCCAGATCGGGAAAATATCAACAATGGTAGGGTCTTATCGGTAATTGGAGCGCCTTGGCGCGTCCGGACCCGATGCCACCCCGGTCTCACTCTCGCCTGGCCGGTCGCATGGGCCGGCGAGTGGGCGCTGATAATGGCGCCCCCTGAGGCTGGTCGCAAGAGGTTTTCGCGTCAAGGCTAAGACGAAAGTCGGGGCCGGGATGGGCCGTTTCACGAGCCATGTGCAGGTCGACGGGCGGGCGAGGCAGGACCGGTTGGCCGGAAACGAAAAAAGCGCCCGTAGGCGCTTGATTCGTCGACTGTTTGGTGGAGGCGGCGGGAATTGAACCCGCGTCCGCCGGCACTCACCCATTGGCTCTACATGCTTAGTTTCGTCTTTTGATTTAACGCGACTGGCTCCGACGAGCAGGATCCAGCCACGCGATTCCTCTGAGTTTTAACGACCGGCGAGAGGACACCACCGATCGCGATCCCATCAGTCGTCGCTCGTATCCCCTCCGTGATGAATGGGCACATCACTTCGGGGCCGGGCTAGAAGCTAGCGGCGTTTAAGCTGCCAGCGCGCCCTGAGCGTAGTTGTCGTCGTTTGCGACTATTCAATCGTGATGTTGTATTTACGAGATACATCACGCTCTCGGCATGCACCTCAGGGATTGTCACCGGCGTCGAAACCGTGTCGCCCCCGTAATGCGCATCCTAACAGGATGTGCGGTTCTGTGACACCTCAGGCCTTGGTTTGTTCCCGCATGATGCGACCCTTCTGGCGCTGCCAGTCGCGGTCCTTCTCGGTGGCCCGCTTGTCGTGCAGCTTCTTGCCGGTCACCAGGGCCAGCTCGCACTTCACCCGGTTGTTCTTCCAGTAGAGCTTGAGCGGCACACAGGTATGGCCCTTCTCCTGGGTGCGCGAGAATATCTTGGCGATCTCCTTGCGATGCAGCAGCAGCTTGCGGGTGCGTGTGGGATCCGCCACCTCATGGGTGCTGGCGGTGTTGAGCGGCATGACATGGCTGCCCAGCAGCCAGGCCTCGCCGTTCTTGACCAGGATATAGGTGTCGGTGAGCTGCGCCTTGCCGGCTCGCAGGCTCTTCACTTCCCAGCCGGCCAGCACCAGGCCGGCCTCGAAGGTCTCGTCGATGTGGTACTCGAAGCGAGCCTTCTTGTTCTGGGCGATGACGTTGTTGCCGGGCCCCTTGCTCTTGCCTTTCTTGTTGGCCATGAAACCTCGTGTCCTGTATCTGCCGGTGGCGCTGCCCCTTCGATGTGGGGGGAAGCGTGGTACCATTCAAGGCCTGAAATAACCGCTCATGATACGCCCTGGGCACTGTGAAGTCAGCGGAGAGCTCAATGCCAACGGTCAATCGGTCCGCCATGGTGCGGCACACCCCCAAGGACATGTTCGACCTGGTCAACGACTTCGAGCGCTATCCGGAGTTCCTGCCCGGGTGCCGGCGTGCGCGCCTGCTCGAGCGCGATGACTCGCACCTGATCGGGGAGATGACGCTGGGGCGGGCCGGGATCGAGCAGAGCTTCACCACCCGCAACGACCTGATCGAGCCCGAGCGCATCGAGATGTCGCTGGTCAGCGGCCCCTTCAAGCGCCTGCGGGGGCGCTGGCTGTTCCTGCCCATGGGCGAGCGGGCCTGCAAGGTGAGCCTCGAGCTGGAGTTCGAGTTCGCCAACCGCCTGCTGGGCATGGCCTTCGGCAAGCTCTTCCAGCAGGTGGCCGGCCAGCTGGTGGATTCGTTCACCCGCCGGGCGGACAACCTCTATGGTCGCTAGCACGCCCGCCATGCTCGATGTCGAGGTGGCCTTCGCGCTGCCCGAGCGGCAGCGCATCATTTCGATCGCGGTGCCCGAGGGCTCCACGGCGCGCCAGGCGGTGGCGGTGGCGATGGCGAGGCTGGAGGAGGCGTTTCCCGAGCTGCCCCCGACGACCTTCCGTGAGGCCGACCTGGGCATCTTCGGCAAGCGGCTGCGCGACCCGGACGCCGTGCGGCTACGCGCCGGCGATCGGGTCGAGGTCTATCGCCCGCTGCAGCTCGATCCCAAGGCGGCGCGCAGCGCGCGGGCCGCCCACGAGAAACGTTGACGCCCCGGCGGTTACCGGGGCGCCAGGCGGGGCGGGGACGGGCTCAGAGGCTGTCGGCCGACGTCTCGCCGCCCTGGGGCGTGGTGACGCCGCCGTCCGGTGTGGTCGGCTGGGTGGCGGGACCGCTGCCCTCGACGCTGGGGCCGGCCCCTTGGTCATCGGGCAACTGGATGTCGCCGGAGATATTGCCCTCGCGGTCGATGCCGGCCAGGCGCTCGCCCTGGAAGGTCAGGGTGACCCGGCGCTGCTCCACGCCGCCATAGGCCTCGTCGAGGCGATAGACATAGTCCCACTGGCTGGCATCGAAGGGGGCCTCGAGCAGGGGGCTGCCCATCAGGTCGACCACCTGCTGCCGGCTCATGCCCGGCTGCAGCTGCTCGACCATGGCCTCGGTCACCAGGTTGCCCTGGGGCAGGTCGCGCTTGTACACGCCGAAATAGCTGCAACCGCTGATCATCAGCAGGGCGACGGAAAGGGTGACGATTCTGGTCAGCTTTTGCATTTGCGCCTGTTCTTCACTATCGTGGATTCGGTCGATCATAACCGACCCTACCCGATACTGCGAAGAGCGACCATGGCCGACCAGAACCATGAATTGCGCAAGGCCGGTCTGAAAGTGACCCTGCCGCGCGTCAAGATCCTGCAGATCCTCGAGAATGCCTCCGAGCAGCACCACCTGAGTGCCGAGGACGTCTACAAGACCCTGCTGGATGCGGGCGAGGACGTGGGCCTGGCCACCGTCTATCGCGTGCTGACCCAGTTCGAGTCCGCCGGCCTGGTGATCCGTCACAACTTCGATGGCGGTCATGCGGTCTTCGAGCTCTCCCAGGAGGAGCACCACGACCACATGGTGTGCCTGGAGAGTGGCGAGATCATCGAGTTCTTCGACGAGACCATCGAGCGTCGCCAGCAGGAGATCGCCGAGGAACACGGCTTCGAGCTGGTCGACCATGCGCTGGTGCTCTACGTGAGACCCCGCGGCTCCCGGGCGACCCGCCAGGAAGGCATCCAGAAGAAGTGACCTCGCCCCGCTGACCCCGCCAGGACACGAACGCGGCCCCGATCCTCGGATCGGGGCCGCGTTGCGTCAGGGCCGGGCGCCCGGTGCCGGGCGCTCAGTGGTGGGCGCGCTGGCTGGCGTCGAGCATCTCCCGGGCATGGGCCAGGGTGCGGTCGGAGAGGTTCACCCCGCCCAGCATGCGGGCCAGCTCGCCGACCCGGCCGGCCTCGTCGAGCAGCGCCATGCGGGTCAGGGTGGAGGCCTCGCCGGCCTGCTTCTCGATGTGCAGGTGGTGGTGCGCCTGGGCGGCTACCTGGGGCAGGTGGGTCACGGTCATCACCTGACCGTTGTGGCCGAGCCGGCGCAGCAGCTGGCCGACGATCTCGGCGGTGGCGCCGGAGACGCCCACGTCCACCTCGTCGAAGACCAGGCTGGCGATGGTGGAGTGCTGGGCCGCCACCACCTGGATCGCCAGGCTGATGCGCGAGAGCTCGCCGCCGGAGGCGACCTTGGCCAGCGGCCGTGCCGGCTGGCCAGGGTTGGCGCTGATCAGCATGCGGGCGATCTCGAGCCCCTCGGCGGCCGGGGTCTCGCGGGCCGCCAGCTCGACCTCGAAGGTCGCCTTGTCCATGGCCAGGAAGGCCAGCTGCTCCTGCACTGCCTCGCCGAAGCGGCGGGCGGCCTGCTGGCGGGCCCGGGAGATCACGGTGGCCTGTTCCTGCCAGCGGCGCTTCAGGGTCTCGGCCTCGGCGGCCAGCGCCTCCAGGTCGCCGTCGTCGCCCTCCAGGCCCTCGAGCTCGTCGGCCAGCCGCCGGTGCAGGGCGAGGAGCTCCTCGGGCAGCACATGGTGCTTGCGGGCGATGCGATGCACCTCCCCCAGGCGCGCCTCGACCCAGGCCAGCCGCTCCGGGTCCAGTTCGACGCTGCCGGCGAAATGGCCGAGCTCGCGGCTGGCCTCCTCGACCTGGATGCGCGCATCGCCGAGCATGGCGAGGGTATCGGCCAGGCTGCCGCGCTCGCTGCCCGGCAGTGCCGAGAGGTGCTGGATCGCCTGGTTGAGCAGTGACAGGGCACCACCCTCGTCGCCGTCGCAGCACTCGGCGGCGAACTGGGCCTCGCGCAGCCGCTCTTCGGCGTGGGCCAGCTCCTCCTGCTCCTCTTCGAGCCCCTTGAGCTCGTCCTCGGCCAGGGCCAGCTGGTCGAGTTCCTCGACCTGGTAGCGCAGCAGCTGGCGGCGGGCGCGGATCTCGTCGCCGTCCTCGGCCAGGCGCTCGAGGCGGCGGCGGGTCGCCTGCCAGTCGCGGAAGGCCTGGCGCATCCCGGCTACCTGCTCACGGTGACCGGCGAAGTCGTCGAGCAGGCGCAGGTGGGTCTCCTCGTGCAGCAGCGCCTGGTGGGCATGCTGGCCATGGATCTCGATGAGGTGCTCGCCCAGGGCGCGCAGGTCGGCCACCGTGGCCGGTTGGCCGTTGATCCAGGCCTTGGAGCGCCCGGCCCGGGTGACCACCCGGCGCAGCAGGCAGTCGTCCGTGGGCAGCTCTCGGGCCTCGAGCCAGGCGCGGGCCGCGGGCAGCGCCTGGAGGTCGAAGCGGGCGCTGAGGTCGGCGCGCTCGCGGCCATGGCGCACGCTGGCGCTGTCGGCGCGCTCGCCCAGGCAGAGCCCCAGGGCGCCCAGCAGGATGGACTTGCCGGCCCCCGTCTCGCCGGTGATGGCGGTCATGCCGCCGGAAAGCTCCAGCTCGAGGTGGTCGACGATGGCGAAGTCGCGAATGGCAAGCTCTGTCAGCATGGTGCCTCCCGGGGCCTGTCTGGGAATACTCAGTCTGTAACTGCCTGGGTCTGTAACTGCGCAGTCTGTGACTACTGGTCATCCATACACGTATTGTGCGTTTATACAGTAGTCAAGGGTCGCCCACAATGCACGTCCGGCGTCGTCGCCCGATGACGCCTTGAGTTCGCCACGGCCAGCCCCATATACCCCGCAGACACGCACTCAAGCCATCATTCATGCCTTGCCAGCGGCTTCTGGCCGCTGATTGCCATTCAGGAGACCCACATGGCCAAAGACCCCCAGACCCCGCTGGACGACGAACTCGCTCGCGAAGAGCAGGAAGCCGAGCCGCAGGCCGAGCCCGAGACCGTGGAGGGAGAGCTGGAGGACGCCATCGAGGGCGCCGAGCAGGCCGCCACCGAGGCCCAGGCTGCGGACAATCCCGAGGCCGAGGTGCTGGCCGCCCGTGTCGAGGAGCTCGAGCAGAGCGTCGCCGAGGCCAAGGACCAGGCCATGCGTGCCGCCGCCGAGGCGCAGAACGTGCGCCGCCGGGCGGAGCAGGAGGCCGAGAAGTCGCGCAAGTTCGCCCTCGAGAAGTTCGTCAAGGAACTGCTGCCGGTGGTCGACAGCCTGGAGAAGGCGCTGGACGCCATGCAGGACGGCGCCAGCGAGGCGCACCGCGAGGGCGTCTCCATGACCCTCAAGATGCAGCACGACGTGCTGGCCAAGTTCGGCGTCGAGGTGGTGGAGCCCCACGGCGAGCCCTTCGACCCGCAGTACCACGAGGCCATGGCCATGGTGCCCAACCCCGAGATGGAGCCCAACACCGTCATGGAAGTGATGCAGAAGGGCTACCTGCTCAACGGACGCCTGATACGCCCGGCCATGGTGGTGGTCAGCCAGGCCGCCGGCTGAGGCCGGGCCATACAAAAGCGGCCCTCGGGTCTTGAAAAGGTCTCGAGGGCCCCCAGATAGACGGCAACCCCGCGGTGAAAGCCGCAGACGACGAATTCAACTGCAATAATTTCGAGGATTTCCTATGGGACGCATCATCGGTATTGACCTGGGGACCACCAACTCCTGTGTCGCCGTGCTCGACGGTGACCAGGCCAAGGTGATCGAGAACGCCGAAGGCGCACGCACCACGCCCTCCATCATCGCCTACACCGAAGACGGCGAGATCCTGGTGGGCCAGGCGGCCAAGCGCCAGGCGGTGACCAACCCCGAGAACACCCTGTACGCCATCAAGCGCCTGATCGGCCGTCGCTTCAAGGACGACGTCGTCCAGAAGGACATCAAGATGGTGCCCTACGCCATCTCCGAGGCCGACAACGGTGACGCCTGGGTGGAAGTGAAGGGCAAGAAGCTCGCCCCGCCGCAGGTCAGCGCCGAAGTGCTGAAGAAGATGAAGAAGACCGCGGAAGACTACCTGGGTGAGGAAGTCACCGAGGCGGTCATCACCGTGCCGGCCTACTTCAACGACAGCCAGCGTCAGGCCACCAAGGATGCCGGCCGCATCGCCGGCCTCGAGGTCAAGCGCATCATCAACGAGCCGACCGCGGCGGCCCTGGCCTACGGCATGGACAAGGCGCGCGGCGACAAGACCATCGCCGTCTACGACCTGGGCGGCGGCACCTTCGACATCTCCATCATCGAGGTGGCGGACGTCGACGGCGAGACCCAGTTCGAGGTGCTGGCCACCAACGGCGACACCTTCCTGGGCGGCGAGGACTTCGACCTCAAGCTGATCAACTACCTGGTCGACCAGTTCAAGGCTGACAGCGGCATCGACCTCTCCGGCGACAACCTGGCCATGCAGCGCCTCAAGGAAGCCGCCGAGAAGGCCAAGATCGAGCTCTCCAGCGCCCAGCAGACCGACGTCAACCTGCCGTACATCACGGCCGACAACACCGGTCCCAAGCACCTCAACGTCAAGGTGACCCGCGCCAAGCTGGAATCGCTGGTCGAGGACCTGGTCAAGCGCTCCATGGAGCCGTGCAAGACCGCGCTCAAGGATGCCGGCCTGTCCGCCTCCGAGATCGACGACGTCATCCTGGTCGGCGGTCAGACCCGCATGCCCATGGTGCAGAAGTCCGTGGCCGACTTCTTCGGCAAGGACGCCCGCAAGGACGTCAACCCGGACGAGGCCGTGGCCGTGGGTGCGGCGATCCAGGGCGGCGTGCTGGGCGGCGACGTCAAGGACGTGCTGCTGCTCGACGTCACCCCGCTGACCCTGGGCATCGAGACCCTGGGCGGCGTGATGACTCCGCTGATCGAGAAGAACACCACCATCCCGACCAAGAAGACCCAGACCTTCTCGACCGCGGATGACAACCAGACCGCCGTGACCATCCACGTGCTGCAGGGCGAGCGCAAGCAGGCGGGCGGCAACAAGTCGCTGGGCCGCTTCGACCTGGCCGACATCCCGCCGGCGCCGCGCGGCGTGCCGCAGATCGAGGTCGCCTTCGACCTGGACGCCAACGGCATCCTGCACGTGTCCGCCAAGGACAAGGCCACCGGCAAGGAGCAGTCGATCGTCATCAAGGCCTCCAGCGGCCTCTCCGAGGACGAGATCGAGCAGATGGTCCAGGACGCCGAGGCCCACGCCGACGAGGACAAGAAGTTCGAGGAGCTGGTCCAGCTGCGCAACCAGGCCGACGGCATGGTTCACGCCGCCCGCAAGACCCTCGAGGAGGCCGGCGACAAGGCCAGCGACGAGGAGAAGCAGGCCATCGAGAGCGCCGCCACCGAGCTGGAAGAGGCGATCAAGGGCGACGACAAGGACGACATCCAGGCCAAGCTGGACAAGCTGACCGAGGCCTCCGGCAACCTGGCGCAGAAGATGTACGCCGAGCAGGGCGAGGCTGCCCAGGGCGCCGAGGCCGGCAGCGAGGCTGGCGCCAAGCAGGAAGATGACGTGGTCGACGCCGAGTACGAAGAAGTCAACGACGACCAGAAAAAGCAGTAAACCACGACATCTTAACCACGGATGACGCCAGCGCGGGGGCCTGACTCCCGCGTTGGTGTTTCCGCAGAGTCCCTACGGAGGCGGACAGACTCATGTCCAAGCGTGACTACTACGAAGTACTGGGCGTCGAGCGCGGTGCCGACCAGAAGGACATCAAGAAGGCCTACCGACGCCTCGCCCAGAAATTCCACCCGGACCGTAATCCGGAGGATGACACTGCGGCGGAGAAGTTTCGCGAGGTCTCGGAGGCCTACGAGGTCCTGAGCGACAGCGAGAAGCGCGCCGCCTATGACCAGTTCGGCCATGCCGGCGTCGACGAGCAGGCCGGTGGCTTCGGCGGGGGCGGCTTCGGCGGTGCCGGGGCCGGCGGCTTCAGCGACATTTTCGGCGACGTGTTCGGCGACATCTTCGGCGGGGGCGGCGGTCGCCGCCACCCCAATGCGCCGCAGCGTGGCAGCGACCTGCGCTACAACCTCGAGCTCGACCTCGAGGACGCCGTGGCCGGCACCAGCGTGGACATCCGCGTGCCGCGCCACATCGAGTGCGAGCGCTGCGACGGCGGCGGTGCCGAGCCGGGCTCCAGCAAGGAGACCTGCCCGACCTGTAACGGCATGGGCCAGGTGCGCATGCAGCAGGGCTTCTTCGCCGTGCAGCAGACCTGCCCGACCTGCCACGGCAGCGGCCAGCACATCAAGGTGCCGTGCCACAAGTGCCACGGCGAGGGCCGGGTGCGCGAGACCCGCACCCTCTCGGTGAAGATCCCGGCCGGCGTGGATACCGGCGACCGCATCCGTCTCAACGGCGAGGGCGAGGCCGGCATCAACGGGGGCCCGCCCGGGGACCTCTACGTCCAGGTGGCGATCAAGCCGCACCACATCTTCGAGCGCGACGGCCGCCACCTGCAGTGCGAGGTGCCGATTAACTTCGTCGACGCCGCCCTCGGCGGCGAGCTGGAGGTGCCGACCCTGGACGGCCGGGTCAAGCTGAAGATCCCGCCCGAGACCCAGACCGGCAAGCTCTTCCGCCTGCGCGGCAAGGGCGTCAAGCCGGTGCGCGGTGGCCCGCCGGGCGACCTGCTGTGCAAGGTCGTGGTCGAGACCCCGGTCAAGCTCAACGAGGAGCAGAAGGACCTGCTGCGAACCTTCCAGGACAGCCTGGGCGGCAGCAACGGCCATCACCACTCGCCGAAGAAGTCGAGCTTCTTCGACGGGGTGAAGAAGTTCTTCGAGGACATGAAGCCGTAGGCCGAGTCCGCTCGGTCACCACAGGGCCCCGGCATCGCATGATGCCGGGGCCCTGTGTTTTTTTGCGCCTGACTCCCATCCACTCGACCAGTTGTTGATTGCTCTTGATTCGCTGACGTTGCTGCATCAAGCCGCGGAAAAGTACCTCTAAATTACGTGAGTTACCGACCAGTGGTAGAGAGGCTTGGGCTTCCAAGAAGAACTGCTGTTCATATGGCTGACCGACGAAGCTATCTTCCCACCAACCCAGGATTCTTTCTTTTGAGTCTCTCAGAAGATGAGCGGCTGGAAGTTTTTCAGCTTTCGAAGCATTGGCGTTAGTGGTAACCGGTAACAGGTTCCATAGGTCATTGTTGGCCCATCGCGACCAAGGAAAACAGTGGTCGACCTCGTAATTGTTTCTGGTTAGCCTTCTGTCAGACCAAGCACAACGTAATTCGTCATGTTTGGCCAGCCGCTGATCCACCAAGTTTCGTATCAGGCCAGTATCTCGCCTGCCTTCTCTCCAAGCTAATGCTTGATGCAGCAACCCGGTGTCTTGATCTGGGTTGTACAGCTGCATTAGCTGGGCCCACTCATGAAGAATGGCGGGCTCTACCCAGCAGGCATATCGGCCTAAACAGTCCCAAAGAGTTGCCGGGATTCTCAAGCGACCAAAAAAAGCTAGTGACTCCTTATCCAGCCTGCCGATGAACTGCCGCCCGGGGCTTTTCGCCTCTGCCTGAAAAATCTGCTGGTTAGTGTTTGGCCACGTGATGAAGTGGGCCGGCATGATGGCTATCGTTCGGCTGGCAGCACGCAGCGCTGAGGTCATGATCTTTCGTAAGTCAAAACTGCCGAGTGCCTGGCCAACACGGAAATCATTTGGAGATATAGTGGCCAGGGACTTGAATGCGTCGTTCGCAAAACCTAGGCCTTTGGAGCCTGGAGACTGCCTCAAATTATGTTGTAGAAGTAGTGGCTGATAGATCCTGATCCAATATAGCGCTACCAAGCCGAGAGGAATCTCAACCCACTCGTCTGTGCGAGCTATAACCATACCAGGGGTGCCTTCGGCTATATGGGTGAGGCAGCGCAGGAGAGCCAGCTTGTAGGTAGATGCCTTGTTATCATTGACGATGATGTGGCGCAGCGTTGGTAGAGCCCCTGTTCCATCGTCGGCAAGGCGGAAGCAAAGACTCTCCCATCTGACGTCATGACGGCCAAGACGATCAGCTGTTGTATTGATCTGAAGTGGTACCAATGCTCGGTCGCGCGCCCAAGCCTCAAGTTGGTCACGGACGACGGGATAGAAATGTCTGCCGGCGCTATCAGGTCCTTGCCGGTAGGTGATAGTCAGGACCCCGCCAGCACCCAGCAGTTCTGCCAGTATTCGAAAAGACCGTTCCTGAACATTCTCTGGCAGGTGCATCCAAACGGCTGAGACCAGTATCAATTGAAAACGGAGGCCTAATGATCGAACTTTCTGCAGTTCTGGTAGCTGATCCGCGATCCATTCGACACTATGCTGCGCAGTGGCAGATTCACCAAGGTGCCTCAGTCGGTTTGAGGGCTCAACGGCAATAACCTCCCAGCCTCTCTCTGACAATGCTTGAGCATCTCTGCCACTTCCCGCTCCTATGTCCAATGCAAGGCCGGGCTTTGCCGGTATGTGTGTCAGCCAGTCTGCGTGCACCTCATCAAACGTCATGGACCTGTATTGGAAATAAAGCTGATCAGCATTTTCGTCATAGTAATCCACTGGTGACCATTCCCTTGTCGGTGGCGCGTATGGGCATCCCTGCGAGAGTGCACATGGCAGGATTACATTGATAAAGCATTGACACGATTCATGGCAATGGTCGCTACAGCCAGCCGGCAAGCCGGAAGCGTCGGTAGAGCACGCCGCAGGCACTGCCCATCACCAGCAGCGCCAGCGGATAGCCCAGGCGCCAGTCCAGCTCCGGCATGTGGGCGAAGTTCATGCCCCAGATGCCGGCGAGGATGGTGGCCACCGCGAAGATGGCGGCCCAGGCCGCCAGCCGCTTGTGCACCTCGCCCTCGTCGATCGCCACCATCGAGAGGTTCACCTGGATCGCGGTGATGGTCATCTCGCGGATGGTATCCACCGCCGATTCGATGCGATTCAGGTGGTCGTACACGTCGCGGAAGTATTCCCGGGTCTTGCGGCACAGCGCCGGTACCCGGCCGCCGAACAGGTGGCTCGCGGCCTCGCCCAGGGGCATGGCGGCATGCTTGAGCCGCATGGTCTGGCGCTTGAGCTGGTAGAGGCGCTCCAGGCTCCGGCGGGCCGACCCGCGGATGAAGATCTGGTCCTCGATGCTCTCGAGCTCGGCCTGCAGGGCCTCGACCACCGGGAAGTAGCGGTCGACGATGGTGTCCATCAGGGCATAGATCACGAAGGCGGGGCCGTGCCTGAGCAGCTTCGGCTCGTGCTCGCAGCGCTGGCGGACCTCGGTGAAGCCCCGGCCCGGGTGCAGGCGCACCGAGAGCACGTACCCCGGGCCGGCGAACACCGCCACCTGGCCGGTCTCCAGCTGGTCGTCGCGCATCGTGACCATGTGCATGATCACGAACAGCGACTCCCCATACTCCTCGAACTTGGGGCGCTGGTGCCCGTTCAGGGCGTCCTCCACGGCCAGCTCGTGCAGGCCGAACACCTCCTGGAACCGGGCCATTTCCTGCGCGTCGGGCTCGTGCAGTGCCACCCACACGAAACGGTCAGGTTGCCCCAGGTAGTCGCCGATCTCGTCGGACTGGATGTCTTTCAGGCGATGTCCCTTTTCGTAGGCCACGCAGTTGATGATCATTGCCGAGCTCTCCCGATCGGTGGTGGTGCCCTGTGCCACAGCATAGTGCCTGGCGGCGGGCACCTGTCGCCCTCCTCGCGCGAACGGGATGCCATGACGCGGGGCATCGGGAAAGGGGGTGGCGTTCATCGGGGCGTCGTCCTAGTCTGGGATTTCACTCAACGAGACGCGGAGGCCGCCATGCCGATTTCACGAGCCGAGATTCCCGCCGAGGATGCCAAGGAGCTGGTGGAGCGCCTCTGCCGGGAGTGGGACGATGCGCGGCCGATCGACCGCGAGGAGACCCAGGCGCGGGTCGTCTTCGACGAGGGCAGCTGCCTGCTCAAGGCCGAGCCGGATCGGCTGGTGGTGGCCGTCGAGACGCTGGATGACGAGACCCTGGACCGGCTCGAGGGCAAGGTGAACGCCGCGCTCGAGGGGCTGACGGGCGTGACCCTGGAGATCGTCTGGGAAAATTGAGCGACGGCGTCTCGCCCCGCGCCGCCCACCTCGGCATGCTGCTGTGGGCGGTGCTGGTGGGGCTGTCGTTTCCCGCGGTGGGGGCGATGAGCGAGCTGCCGCCGTTCTCGCTCACCGCGCTGCGCTTCGTCATCGCCTGCTGCGGCCTGTGGTGGCTGGCAAGGCGCTCGCCGGACTTCCTCCCTGCCTGGCGGCGGCTGCCGCTCTATGCCCTGATGGGGCTCTGCCTGGCCGGCTTCTTCGGCGCCATGTTCTGGGCGGCGCACCATGCCACGGCGCTCTCCATGGCCACCCTCTTCGTCACGGTGCCGCTGCTGGCCTTCCTGCTGGGCCTGGGCTTCGGCGTGGAGCGGCTGGCCTGGCGCCTGCCGGCGATCCTGGCGCTGGGGGCGGCGGGGGCGCTGGGCCTCGCCATCGCCGAATCCCTGGCGCAGGGCGGGCGCCTGCAGTTCGGCATCGGCGAGGCGGTGTTCTTCCTGGGCTGTCTCTCCACGGCGCTCTATCCGGTACTCAGCAAGTGGGGGCTGTCGACCGGGCGGCTGCCGGGGTCGGCGGCGGTGCGCACCTTCTGGAGCCTGGGCCTGGGCGCCGTGCTGATCGGGCTGCTGGGGCTCGCCGTCGAGCCGGTAGAGCGCCTGGCGACCATGACCGGCCGTGACCTGCTGCTGCTGGTCTACCTGGGGCTCTTCTCCAGTGCCCTGACCTTCTGGCTCCTGCAGCGCGCCACCTCGGCGCTCACGCCGGGGGCGGTTACCGCCTACAGCTACCTGGTGCCCTTCGTCTCCATGCTGCTGCTGTTCGTCCGCGAGCCCGAACGGGTCGGCTGGGTCTGGCTGCCGGGCAGCCTGCTGGTGATCGTGGCGATCGCGCTGCTGCTGCGCAACGGCCGGGCGGCCGGCTAGTCGGTCTCGCCCTTCCCCGCGGGCTCGCCGGCTGCCTCGCCGGGAAAGGCGAGTCGGATCTCGTCGTGCAGGCGGCGGGTGTCGGTGATGTGGCGGCGCGAGAAGTGGAAGGGCACCAGGCGCGCCACCCCGGCCGCCGCGGCGATCTCGCCGCAGGCCCGGGCGGTCAGGTGGCCAGTGCGCCGGGCCTGCTCCGCCTCGGCCGCCAGGAAGGGGGCCTCGCAGAAGAGCACCCGGGCGCCCCGCGCCAGGGCGACCAGGCGCCGGCGGTTCTCCGCGGTGTCGCCCAGGTCGGTGGCATAGACCAGCCGCTCCCCCGGCCGGGTCAGCAGCAGGGCCTGTGCCAGGCTGGCCGCGGTCCGGGTGGTGTCGTCCGGCAGCCGTATCCGGGCCTCTCCCTCGCCCGCCAGGACATGATGCTTGAGCGTGCCAAGCCAGGGGCCCGGCGGCCAGCCATGGGCCTCCAGCCGCTCCTTGCGCACCGCGACCTGCCGCTCGGGCTCCAGGGCAAAGGCCAGCACCGGCGTGCCGTGGTCGAGGGTGGTGGCCCGCACGCGAAAGCCGAGCTCCTCGTGCAGCAGGCCGCCGGGGGCCGGGCGCGAAGGCAGGGGAGTGGGCCGCCCTTCGCCGGCGACGATCCCCCAGCGCACCAGGCGCTCGCCATGCAGCTCGCCGACCTCGAAGCGGGGCGCCTTCTCGGCGACCCGGTCCCAGAGGATGCCGCTCACCAGCCCCTGCAGGTGCTCCGCCAGCCCCGGCGGGCCATAGAGCCGGCAGGCCGGGTACTCGCCGATGCGCGAGCGCAGCAGCCACAGGAAGCCGCCGATGTGGTCGAAGTGGGCGTGGCTGATGAAGACGTCGCTGACCTGATGGGCGAGGCGCGCCGGCAGGCGGCCGGGGTCGCCCAGGTCGAACAGCAGGCTGCGCGACTGGTGGCGCAGCCGAAGGTGCAGCAGCGGGTCGCCGAAGACGCCGTTGACCAGGGTCGCGGTGAAGGTGCCGAGGTCGGCCCGGGGGCGCGGGCCGTCGCGACTCTCCAGGGGCGCGGGGGTGTCGTCCGGCACGGGCGTGTCGAGGGCGGGGGCGTGGGGACGTGCGGTGCCCAGCTGGCCGTCGCGGCCGCGGTGAGCATCGCGAACCACGAGGGTGCAGGGCGTGCCGGTCGGCTCGGGGGCGCGAAGCCGCAGTCGGTCATCCTCCAGCGCCAGGATCTCGCCCAGCCCCAGGGTGTCGCCCCGTGCGTCGAGCAGCCCGACCTGGCGCCCCGCCCAGGCCTCGGGGGCGCTGCGCGGCGGGGCGGCGCCGGTCAGGGCCAGTGCGGGCAGCTCGAGCACGGTCTCCCGGGCTTGTGCCAGCCAGGCGTCCCAGTCGTCGCTGCGACGCGCGCGGCGCCGACGCTTTCCGGGATGGCGGGCATGCGGGTCTGGCGCCAGGGTGACGGTCTCCAGGCCCAGGGCGCGACACTCCTCGTGCAGCGGGAAGGAGGCGGCGTCTGTCGCCAGCACCAGCAGGGCACCGATGCCCGCGGCCTGCACCAGTGCCGGCAGCAGCTCGGCCCCGGCGGCGCCGCGGACCACCCCCGGGGCGTCCAGCAGCAGCGCCCCGGCGGGGGCCTGCTCGGCCAGGCGACGCACCGCCTGCACCAGCGGCAAGCGGAAGCGGGCGGCATCCAGGGTGGCCAGGGCGGCGATCGCTTCCAGCCGCCACTCCCCCCCTTCCCAGCGGCCCAGGCAGGCCGCACCGGGCGGCCCGATGCCGGGCAGCCCCGGGTCGGCGCTCAGGCAGTGGCACGCCTGGCCCCGGGCGGCCAGGGTCGCCGCGGCGGCGCGCACCAGGGTGCTCTTGCCGCTGCCCGGCGCGCCGGCCACCAGCACGCGCCCATGGCGCTGCAGCAGGGTCAGCAGGGGGTGGTCCGCGGGGAGGTGCTCGGTCGGTGCAGGCATGGTGGCGGCCCTCGGCATCGATATGCCCAGTGTGGGGGGATTGCCGAGGGGCGACCACCCCGGGCGAGTGGCCTCTGGTATACTGCCGCTCATTCCGCAGCCATCGAATTCGCAGGAGTCCGCATGACCCGTATCGCCATCGTCGGTGTCGCCGGCCGCATGGGCCGCACCCTGGTCAACGCCGTGCAGCAGGATGCCGGGGCCACCCTTGCCGGCGGCATCGTCGAACCGGGCAGCTCGCTGGTGGGCACCGACATCGGCGAGCTGGCGGGGGTCGGCAAGCTGGGCGTGGCCGCCGTGGACTCCCTCGAGGCCATCGTCGACGACGTCGACGTGCTGATCGACTTCACGGCGCCGCAGGTGACGTTGGCCAACCTGGCCGTCTGTGCCGAGCACGGCAAGCGCATCGTCATCGGTACCACCGGCCTGAACGATGAGGAGCTCGCTGAGCTGGACGCCTTCCGCGACCGGGTGCCGATGGTCTTCGCGCCGAACATGAGCGTGGGGGTGAACCTGACGCTGAAGCTGCTCGAGACGGCGGCGAAGGCGCTGGGCGACGAGGGCTACGACATAGAGGTGATCGAGGCCCACCATCGCCACAAGGTGGATGCGCCCTCCGGCACGGCATTGAAGATGGGCGAGGTCGTGGCCGAGAGCCTGGGCCGTACCCTGAAGGAGCATGGCGTCTTCGCCCGTGAGGGTCAGTGTGGGCCGCGCAGTGACAAGGAGATCGGCTTTGCCACCGTGCGCGCCGGGGACATCGTGGGCGAGCACACCGTGATGTTCGCCACCGAGGGCGAGCGCATCGAGATCACCCACAAGGCCTCGAGCCGCATGACCTTCGCCAAGGGTGCAGTGCGCGCCGCGCGCTGGGTGACCGGCCAGGCCAACGGCCGCTACTCGATGCAGGATGTGCTTGGGCTTTGATTCCGAGGTGAGCAGAGTTGCATGCTGTGAGGGGCGTCGGGGACAGGCCGAAGGGGAGGTCCTATGCCAGGGATGGCATCGGTAGCGCCCAGGGAAGGGTTCACAGCGCCTCCCCGTAGGCCTGTCGCCGAATGAGCCCCGAGCAAGACTGGCAGCTCAGTGCTCGGGGGTAGCCGCCGGGCGCCATTTCCTGTAATATCCCCAAAATTTTGGCCGGGCGCGCGGGCAAACAGCCCTCTCGAGCGCTTGTTGCTTCGGCCCAGGCATTCCGAGCGAATGACAACAAGCGGGATGAAACCGGTCTTCACATCGGGTTTCGTCCCGCTTTTTTGCGGGCCGGCCACCCGGGGCCCGGCCATGGCCCCGCAGTATTCCTGACGAGCTGTCTCGATAGCTCTCTAAAAAACCTGGGAGGACGTTGCATTGAACAGACCCGCGATACTGGCCCTGGAAGACGGCAGTGTATTCCACGGCACGGCCATCGGTGCCGATGGACAAACCAGCGGTGAGGTGGTGTTCAATACGGCCATGACCGGTTACCAGGAAATCCTGACCGACCCCTCCTACACCCGTCAGATCGTCACCCTCACCTATCCGCACATCGGCAACACCGGCGTCAACGCCGAGGACGTCGAGTCCGGCGCCATCGCCGCCGCCGGCCTGGTGATCCGTGACCTCCCCCTGCTGGCCAGCAGCTTCCGCTGCGAACAGACGCTCTCCGACTACCTCAAGGGCCAGAACGTGCTGGGCATCGCCGACATCGATACCCGCCGCCTGACCCGCATCCTGCGCGACAAGGGCGCCCAGAATGGGGCGATCCTGGCCGGTTCCGAGGCCGAGGGCGACGACGCCGTCGACCGGGCCCTGGCCGCGGCCCGCGCCTTCCCGGGCCTGAAGGGCATGGACCTGGCAAAGGTGGTCTCCTGCCAGACTCCCTATGAGTGGAGCGAGGGCGAGTGGACCCTGGGCGCGGGCTACGGCGATGCGTCTGCCGCCGAGCGCCCTTACCACGTGGTCGCCTATGACTACGGCGTCAAGCGCAACATCCTGCGCATGCTCGCCTCCCGCGGCTGCCGCCTGACCGTGGTGCCGGCCCAGACCCCGGCCGCCGAGGTGCTGGCCATGGCCCCCGACGGCATCTTCCTGGCCAACGGGCCCGGCGACCCCGAGCCCTGCGACTACGCCATCAAGGCGATCCAGGAGATCCTCGAGACCCAGACCCCGCTGTTCGGCATCTGCCTGGGCCACCAGCTGCTGGCGCTGGCCTCCGGTGCCAGGACGGTGAAGATGGGCCACGGCCACCATGGCGCCAACCACCCGGTGCAGGACCTCGATACCGGCAAGGTGATGATCACCAGTCAGAACCACGGCTTCGCCGCCGACGAGGCGAGCCTGCCGGCCAACCTGCGGGCCACCCACCGCTCGCTGTTCGACGGCACCCTGCAGGGCGTGGAGCGCACCGACCGCCCGGCCTTCAGCTTCCAGGGCCACCCCGAGGCCAGCCCGGGACCGCGCGACGTATCGCCGCTGTTCGACCGCTTCGTCACCATGATGAAGGAACGCCGCTAGGCTGCATCGCCCTCCATCAGACCGTCATTCATCGATTAGCCGCGGGAACCGTCATGCCCAAGCGTACCGACATCCAGAGCATCCTGATCATTGGTGCTGGCCCCATCGTCATCGGCCAGGCCTGCGAATTCGACTACTCCGGCGCCCAGGCCTGCAAGGCGCTGCGCGAGGAGGGCTACCGGGTCATCCTGGTCAACTCCAACCCGGCCACCATCATGACCGACCCGGTGATGGCCGATGCCACCTACATCGAGCCGATCACCTGGCAGGCGGTGGAGAAGATCATCGAGGTCGAGCGCCCGGATGCCGTGCTGCCGACCATGGGCGGCCAGACCGCCCTCAACTGCGCCCTGGACCTGGACAAGCACGGCGTGCTGGCGAAGTACGGCGTGGAGATGATCGGCGCCAACGCCGACGCCATCAACAAGGCCGAGGACCGCGACCTCTTCGACCAGGCCATGAAGCGAATCGGCCTGGAGTGCCCCAAGGCCGAGGTGGCGCACAGCATGGAGGAGGCCTGGCGCATCCAGGCGTCGCTGGGCTTCCCGGTGATCATCCGCCCCTCCTACACCATGGGCGGCTCCGGCGGCGGCGTGGCCTACAACAAGGAGGAGTTCGAGGAGATCTGCACCCGCGGCTTCGAGCTCTCCAACAACCACGAGCTGCTGATCGACGAGTCGCTGCTGGGCTGGAAGGAGTACGAGATGGAGGTCGTCCGTGATCGGAACGACAACTGCATCATCGTCTGCGCCATCGAGAACTTCGACCCCATGGGCGTGCACACCGGCGACTCCATCACCGTGGCCCCGGCCCAGACGCTGACCGACAAGGAATACCAGATCATGCGCGACGCCTCGCTGGCGGTGCTGCGCGAGATCGGCGTCGAGACCGGTGGTTCCAACGTGCAGTTCGGCGTCGACCCCGACACCGGGCGCGTGGTGGTCATCGAGATGAACCCGCGGGTGTCACGCTCCTCGGCGCTGGCCTCCAAGGCCACCGGCTTCCCGATCGCCAAGATCGCCGCCAAGCTGGCGGTGGGCTACACCCTGGACGAGCTGCAGAACGACATCACCGGCGGGCGCACCCCGGCCTCCTTCGAGCCGTCCATCGACTACGTGGTCACCAAGATCCCGCGCTTCACCTTCGAGAAGTTCCCCCAGGCCAACGATCGCCTGACCACCCAGATGAAGTCGGTGGGCGAGGTGATGGCCATCGGCCGCACCTTCCAGGAGTCGCTGCAGAAGGCGCTGCGCGGCCTGGAAACCGGCAACGATGGCCTCGACCCCAAGTTTCCCGAGTTCAAGCCGGGCGCGTTCACCGACGAGGCCATGGCGCATATCAAGGGCGAGCTGCAGGCCGCCGGGGCCGAGCGCATCTTCTTCGTCGCCGATGCCATGCGAGCAGGATTGAGCGTCGACGAGGTCTTCGCGCTGACCAATATCGACCGCTGGTACCTGGTGCAGATCGAGGACCTGGTGAAGACCGAGCAGGCGGTGGCGAAGCGTTCGCTCTCCGAGTTCTCCCCCCGCGAGCTGTTCGCCCTCAAGCGCAAGGGCTTCTCGGATGCCCGCCTGGCGAGCCTGCTGGGGGTCGCCGAGAAGGAGTTCCGCCGGACCCGCCAGCAGGCCGGTATCCGTCCGGTCTACAAGCGGGTCGACACCTGCGCCGCGGAGTTCGCCTCGGATACCGCCTACATGTACTCCACCTACGAGGAGGAGTGCGAGGCCGAGGTCTCGGACCGCCAGAAGATCATGGTGCTGGGTGGCGGGCCCAACCGCATCGGCCAGGGCATCGAGTTCGACTACTGCTGCGTCCACGCCGCCTTCGCCATGCACGATGACGGCTACGAGACCATCATGGTCAACTGCAACCCGGAGACCGTCTCCACCGACTACGACACCAGTGACCGCCTCTACTTCGAGCCGGTGACCCTGGAGGATGTGCTGGAGATCGCCGACAAGGAGCAGCCGGTCGGCGTGATCGTGCAGTTCGGCGGCCAGACCCCGCTGAAGCTGGCCCGCGAGCTCGAGGCCGCCGGCGTGCCGATCATCGGCACCACCCCGGACGCCATCGACCGCGCCGAGGACCGCGAGCGCTTCCAGCAGATGATCGACAAGCTGGGCCTCAAGCAGCCGCCCAACGCCACCGCGCGCAGCTTCGAGGAGGCCTTCGCCAAGGCCGAGGCGATCGGCTACCCGCTGGTGGTGCGTCCCAGCTACGTGCTCGGCGGGCGGGCCATGGAGATCGTCTACGACGCTTCCGAACTCGAGAACTACATGACCCACGCGGTCAAGGTCTCCAACGACTCCCCGGTGCTGCTCGACCACTTCCTCAATGCGGCCATCGAGATCGACATCGATGCGGTGAGCGACGGCAAGGAAGTGGTGATCGGCGGCATCATGCAGCACATCGAGCAGGCCGGCGTGCACTCCGGCGACTCCGCCTGCTCGCTGCCGCCCTATTCGCTGCCCGCCGAGGTGCAGGACGCGATGCGCGAGCAGGTCAAGCAGATGGCGGTGGAGCTCGGCGTCAAGGGCCTGATGAACGTGCAGCTGGCCTGGCAGGACGGCGAGATCTACGTCATCGAGGTCAACCCGCGTGCCTCGCGCACCGTGCCCTTCGTCTCAAAGTGCATCGGCACCTCGCTGGCCCAGATCGCCGCGCGCTGCATGGCCGGCACGACCCTGGCCGAGCAGGGCTTCACCCGCGAGATCGTGCCGCACTTCTTCAGCGTCAAGGAGGCGGTCTTCCCGTTCAACAAGTTCCCGGGCGTCGACCCGATCCTCTCGCCGGAGATGAAGTCCACCGGTGAGGTGATGGGCAGTGGCGATACCTTCGCCGAGGCCTTCTACAAGGCGCAGCTCGGCGCCGGCGAGGCGATCCCGCCGCTCGAGGGCGACCGCAAGGCCTTCCTCTCGGTGCGTGACCCGGACAAGGCGGGAGTTATCGAGGTGGCGCGTTCTCTGGTAACCTTGGGATTCACTCTGTGCGCGACCCGTGGCACGGCGGAGGCTCTCGAGGCCGCCGACCTGCCGGTGGAGATCGTCAACAAGGTCTATGAGGGCCGTCCGCATATCGTCGATCTGCTCAAGAACGACGAGGTCGCCTATATCGTCAACACCACCGAGGGCCGCCAGGCCATCAATGACTCCTCGGTGATCCGCCGCACTGCACTCGCCCGCAAGGTTCCCTATGCCACCACCCTGGCAGGGGCCAATGCCGTTTGCATGGCGCTCGAGTACGGCAATGCCATTACCGTGCGGCGGCTACAGGAACTGCATGCAGGAGCTACACAATGAACAAGGTCCCGATGACCGTCGCCGGTGAGAAACGGCTTCGCAAGGAGCTCGAGGAGCTCAAGGGCGAGGCGCGGCCGAGGGTGATTGCCGCCATCGCCGAGGCTCGCGAGCACGGCGACCTCAAGGAGAACGCCGAGTACCATGCGGCCCGCGAGCAGCAGGGCTTCATCGAGGGGCGCATCCAGGAGATCGAGGGCAAGCTCTCCAACGCCCAGGTGATCGACGTCACCAAGCTGCCCCAGACCGGCAAGGTGATCTTCGGCGTGACCGTGGGTCTGATCAATCTGGAGACCGACGACGAGATGACCTACCGCATCGTCGGCGAGGACGAGGCCGACATCAAGGCCGGTCGCATCTCGGTGACCTCGCCCATCGCCCGTGCCCTGATCGGCAAGGAGGAGGGCGACGTGGTGTTGGTGCGGACTCCCGGCGGCGAGGTCGAGTACGAGATCTCGAGCGTCGAGCACCTGTAGCCCTTCGGGCAGCGACAAGCTACAAGGATCAAGCTACAAGAAAGCCCCGCAGGCGAATGCCTGCGGGGCTTCTTCATCTCTGCAAGCCGGCAAGCTGTGCTTGCTCCTTGCTCCTTGCTCCTTGCTCCTTGCTCCTTGCTCCTCGCGCGAAGCGCGTCAGTGCCGCCCGTGATGGTTCTCGAAGCGCGTGATGTTGGAGAGCTTCGGGTTGACCCGGGGGTTGTGGCGGTAGAGCAGGGCCATCTTGCCGATCTTCTGTACCAGCTCGGCATGGCTCGCCGCGACCAGCTCGTCGAGCATGGCGGCGCGGTCGTCGCGGTCGGGCAGGGCGAGCTTGACCTTGACCAGCTCATGGTCGCCCAGGGCGCGGTCGAGCTCGGCCAGGACACCCTCGGACGCCCCGTTCTCGGAGACGGTGACCACGGGGTCGAGGTGGTGGCCGATGCTGCGGAATGCTTTCTTTTGTGCCTGTGACAAGCTCATGGTATCTTGCTTCTTCCCGGTTGGCGCGCAGCGCACATGGTACGGCGAAACGCCGCGCGGCGAAAGCTCGCCGCCGTGTCCCCGTCATGTTTCCTACGGCCGGGCCCGCAGGTCAGCACCCCGTCGCACCTCCACCAGGTCTTCCCGGAATCCGCTCGACTGCCTGTCATTCATGGCCATTCACAGGTGATGCCGTGGCACGTTCCAACGCTTCCCGCTCCAAGGCCGCTGCCGGCAAGGCGCCGGCCAGCAAGACCAGCAAGGGCTGGCTGAAGGAGCACTTCGACGACCGCTTCGTGCAGCAGAGCTGGCAGGACGGCTATCGCAGCCGCGCCAGCTACAAGCTGCTGGCGCTGGACGAGAAGGACCGCCTGCTGCGCCGCGGGATGACGGTGATCGACCTGGGCGCCGCCCCCGGGGGCTGGAGCCAGGTGGCCGCCGAGAAGGTCGGCTCCGAGGGGGTGGTGATCGCCTCCGACATCCTCGAGATGGATGCCCTGGCGGATGTCGACTTCATCCAGGGCGACTTCACCGAGGAGCGCGTGCTCGAGGAAATCCTCGCCGCCCTCGGCGATAGGCCGGTAGACCTTGTGATGTCCGACATGGCCCCCAATATGAGCGGGATGGCGGCCATCGACCAGCCCCAGGCGATGGTCCTCGTCGAGCTGGCGCTGGACCTGGCACGCCAGACGCTCTCGCCCGGCGGTACCTTCCTGGCCAAGGTGTTCCAGGGAGAGGGATTCGATGCCTTTCTCAAGGAGCTGCGCGGCAGCTTCACGCGTGTGGTGACCCGCAAGCCGGAAGCCTCCCGGGCACGCTCCCGCGAGGTCTACCTGCTGGCGGAAGGGTTTCGCGGCTGAGGCATGTCCTCGACCGCACAGAACGCGCTGCCACGATAGGCCGCGCCTAACGGGCCGATTGCCGGACACGGCGCCGCGACTGTGTCACAGTGGCGGTAGTTTTCCGCTCCGGCCCTAGGCTGGCTGAACATGTGCCGCTCATGTAGTGTCGAAGGACCAGGCATTTTCGGCCGACAGATTCTTGCAATGAGGGTAGTCCCTTGAACGACATGGCGAAGAACCTGATTCTGTGGTTGGTCATCGCGGCAGTGCTGCTGACGGTGTTCAACAACTTCAGCGTCGACAGCTCACCGCAGGCGATGAACTATTCCCAGTTCGTCCAGCAGGTGCAGAACGAGCAGGTCCGCAGCGTGACCATCGATGGTTACACCATCTCCGGTGAGCGCACGGACGGTTCCCAGTTCCGGACCATCCGCCCGGCGGCGGAAGATCCCAAGCTGATGGACGACCTGCTCTCCAACAACGTCACCGTGGTGGGCAAGGAGCCCGAACAGCAGAGCCTGTGGATGCGCCTGCTGATCGCCAGTTTCCCGATCCTGCTGATCCTCGCGATCTTCATGTTCTTCATGCGCCAGATGCAGGGCGGTGGAGCCGGCAAGGGCGGCCCGATGAGCTTCGGCAAGTCCAAGGCCAAGCTGCTCTCCCAGGACCAGATCAAGACCACCTTCGCCGACGTCGCCGGCTGCGACGAGGCCAAGGAGGAGGTCGAGGAGCTGGTCGACTTCCTGCGCGACCCGACCAAGTTCCAGCGCCTGGGCGGCACCATTCCTCGCGGCGTGCTGATGGTGGGCCCGCCGGGCACCGGCAAGACGCTGCTCGCCAAGTCCATCGCCGGCGAAGCCAAGGTGCCGTTCTTCTCGATCTCCGGCTCCGACTTCGTCGAGATGTTCGTGGGTGTCGGTGCCTCACGCGTGCGTGACATGTTCGAGCAGGCCAAGAAGCAGGCGCCCTGCATCATCTTCATCGACGAGATCGATGCCGTGGGCCGCTCGCGCGGCGCCGGCATGGGCGGTGGCAACGACGAGCGTGAACAGACCCTGAACCAGCTGCTGGTGGAGATGGACGGCTTCGAGGCCAACGAGGGCATCATCGTCATCGCCGCCACCAACCGTCCCGACGTGCTCGACCCGGCGCTGCTGCGTCCGGGCCGCTTCGACCGCCAGGTGGTGGTGCCGCTGCCGGACATCCGTGGCCGCGAGCACATCCTCAACGTGCACCTGCGCAAGGTGCCGCTGGCCGACGACGTCAAGCCGTCGCTGATCGCCCGCGGGACACCGGGCTTCTCCGGCGCCGACCTGGCCAACCTGGTCAACGAGGCCGCGCTGTTCGCCGCACGGCGCAACAAGCGCCTGGTGAGCATGGAAGAGCTCGACATGGCCAAGGACAAGATCATGATGGGCGCCGAGCGCAAGTCCATGGTCATGACCGACAAGGAGAAGCTCAATACTGCCTACCACGAGTCGGGCCACGCCATCATCGGCCTGGTGATGCCGGAGCACGACCCGGTCTACAAGGTGACCATCATCCCCCGCGGCCGGGCCTTGGGCGTGACCATGTTCCTGCCGGAGGAGGATCGCTACAGCCTCTCCCGCCAGCAGATCATCAGCCAGATCTGCTCGCTGTTCGGCGGCCGCATCGCCGAGGAGATGACCCTGGGACCGAACGGTGTCACCACCGGGGCGTCCAACGACATCAAGCGGGCCACCGAGCTGGCGCACAACATGGTCGCCAAGTGGGGCCTCTCCGAGGAGATGGGGCCGATCATGTACGACGAGGACGAGTCCCACCAGTTCCTCGGCGGGCCCGGCCAGGGCGGCAAGCTCAAGTCCGGCGAGACCACTTCCAAGCTGGACAAGGAGGTGCGCAAGATCATCGACGGCTGCTATGCCCAGGCCAAGAAGATCCTCGAGGAGAACCGCGACAAGCTCGACGCCATGGCCGAGGCGCTGATGAAGTACGAGACCATCGACTCCCATCAGCTCAAGGACATCATGGAAGGGCGTGATCCGCGGCCCCCCGAGGGCTGGGACGACCCCAGCAGCGGAGCGCCCTCGGGCGGCGAGCCGCGCGCCGAGGCCACCCCGGAGTCGAGCGACGATGCCGAGGATGACGAGACGCCCTCGCGTCGGCCCTCCGACCCGCTCGGAGGCCCGGCCGGCAGCTGAGGCCGTCCGCCAGCAACCACAGGCGCCCTGCGGGGCGCCTTTGCCGTTCGACCAACAGGAAGATGATGGATACCCGTACACCGACGCACCTGCCGTGTGGCCGGCACCGGCTCGACCTCTCCTTTCCCCGCATCATGGGGATCCTCAACGTCACCCCCGACTCCTTCTCCGACGGCGGCCGCCATGCGGTGCCGGATGACGCCCTGCGCCATGCCGAGCAGATGCTGGCCGAGGGGGCCGCGATCATCGACGTGGGCGGCGAGTCCACGCGCCCGGGTGCCGAGCCGGTCTCGGTCCAGCAGGAGCTGGACCGGGTGGTGCCGGTGGTGGAGGCCCTGGTGCGCGAGTTCGATGCCCTGGTCTCGGTGGATACCAGCACGCCCGAGGTGATCGAGGCGACGGCGCAGGCCGGTGCCGGCATGATCAACGACGTGCGCAACCTGCGCCGCGAGGGGGCCCTCTCGGCGGCGGTCGCCAGCGGACTGCCGGTCTGCCTGATGCACATGCTCGGCGAGCCCGGCGACATGCAGGACGACCCGCGTTACGACCGACCGGTAGAGGAGGCCGTGGCCGCCTTCCTGGCGGAGCGGGTGGCGGCCTGCGAGGCTGGCGGGCTGCGTCGCGAGCGCATGCTGCTCGACCCGGGCTTCGGCTTCGCCAAGTCGGTGGAGCACAACCTGCGGCTGCTCAAGCACATGGACCGCCTGGGGGAACTCGGGCTGCCGCTGCTGGTGGGCATGTCGCGCAAGAGCATGATCGGCAAGGTGCTGGAGCGGCCGGTGGAAGAGCGCCTCTCCGGTGGCCTGGCGCTCTCCGCCCTGGCGGTGGAGCGCGGCGCCCGACTCCTGCGCGTCCACGACGTGGGGCCCCACGTGGACGCGGTGAACATGACCTGGGCCGTACTCGAGGAAGGCAGTACGCATGACTAGACGCTACTTCGGCACCGATGGCATCCGCGGCACCGTGGGCGAGCCGCCCATCACGGCCGACTTCATGCTCAAGCTGGGTTGGGCCACCGGCCGGGTGCTGACCCGGGACAAGGGACGCGCCCGGGTGATGATCGGCAAGGACACCCGGATCTCGGGCTACATGTTCGAGTCGGCCCTGGAGGCGGGCCTCTCCGCCGCCGGCGTCGACGTGATGCTACTGGGGCCCATGCCGACCCCGGCGATTGCCTACCTGACGCGCACCTTCCGCGCCGATGCCGGCATCGTCATCTCGGCCTCCCATAACCCCTTCCAGGACAACGGCATCAAGTTCTTCTCCGCCGCCGGTACCAAGCTGGACGACGAGGTCGAGGCGCGCATCGAGGCCATGCTCGAGGAGTCGCTGACCACCGTGGCGCCGGATCGTCTGGGCAAGGCGATGCGGGTCGATGATGCCCCCGGGCGCTACATCGAGTTCTGCAAGTCGACCATCCCCGACCGGGTCAGCCTGCACGGGTTGAAGATGGTCATCGACTGTGCCCATGGCGCCACCTACCACATCGCCCCCAGCGTCTTCCGCGAGCTGGGCGCGGAGGTCAGCCTGATCGGCGCCACTCCGGACGGCCTGAACATCAACCAGGAGGTGGGCTCGACCCACCCCGCCGCGCTGCGGGCGGCGGTGATCCAGCAGTCGGCCGACCTCGGGGTGGCCTTCGACGGCGACGGCGATCGGGTGCTGCTGGTGGATGCCGACGGCCGCGAGATCGACGGCGACGACATCCTCTACCTGATCGCCAGGGATCGCCACGCCCGGGGCGAGCTGGGCGGTGGCGTGGTGGGGACCCTGATGTCCAACTTCGGCCTGGCGGCCGCCATGGGCGAGCTCGACATCCCCTTCGAGCGCGCCCGGGTCGGGGACCGTTACGTGATGGAGCGGCTGGCCGCCAACGGCTGGCAACTGGGCGGCGAGTCCTCCGGCCATATCGTCTGCGGCCATGTGCAGACCACCGGCGACGGCATCGTCTCGGCGCTGCAGGTGCTGGCGATCATGGTTCGCGAGCAGCAGTCGCTGGGGCGCCTGCTCGCCGGCCTGCAGAAGGCGCCCCAGGCGCTGGTCAATGTGCGCCTGACGCCGGGCAGCGATGCCAAGGCACTGCTGGAGCAGGCCTCCCTCAAGCAGGCGGTGAGCACCCTGGAGACGGAGCTGGGCGACCAGGGGCGCGTGCTGCTGCGGGCCTCGGGCACCGAGCCGCTGATCCGCGTGATGGTCGAGGGGCGCCCCCACCTGGATGTCGACGCCCTGGCACGTCGCCTGGCCGGCGACGTCGAGGCGCTGCTCGGTTGATCGGGACAGGCGGCCCGGGGCCGGTTGTCTTGAATGGGCCCCTCCTATACCATTTCGCACCACCTTGAAAGAGGAACCCCCCATGCGCATGCCGCTGATCGCCGGAAACTGGAAGATGAACGGCTCCCTGGCCCTGGTCGAGGAGTTCGGCCGGGCCTTCGCCGATATCTCCCTGCCCGTGAACGTGGAGGTGGCGCTGATGGTGCCTTTCCCCTTCCTGGAGGCGGCAGGCCGGGCGCTCGGCGAGACATCGGTGACGGTCGGCGCCCAGACGCTCAGCGACCGTCCCTCGGGGGCCTTCACCGGCGAGGTCAGCGCGGCGATGCTGCGCGAGTGCGGGGCACGGCTGGTGCTGGTCGGCCACTCCGAACGCCGTACCCTGTTCGGGGAAGACGATGCCGCGGTTCTGGCACGCGTCAGGGCGGCCCTGGCCGAGGAGCTCACGCCGGTGCTGTGCGTCGGCGAGACCCTCGAGGAGCGCGAGGCCGAGCGCACCGAGGCGGTGGTGCTGGGCCAGGTCGAGGCGGTGTTCGATGCCCTCGACGAGGCCGAGCGCGCCCGCCTGGTGGTCGCCTACGAGCCCGTGTGGGCCATCGGGACCGGGCGCACGGCGAGCCCCGAGCAGGCCCAGGCGGTGCACGCGGCCATCCGCGGGTGCCTGGCGCGCTATGACCAGACGCTGGCCGACGGCATGCGTCTGCTGTACGGCGGCAGCATGAAGGCGGATAATGCCGCCGAGCTGCTCGCCCAGTCCGATATCGACGGCGGCCTGGTGGGCGGTGCCTCGCTCAAGGTCGACGATTTCCTAGCCATTTGTCAGTCAGCAGGTTGAATCCATGCAAGTTGCCATTCTCATGACCCATGTGGCGATCGCCATCGCCCTGGTCGTCCTGATCCTGCTGCAGCAGGGCAAGGGCGCCGAAGCCGGTGCCGCCTTCGGTGGCGGTGCCTCCCAGACCGTGTTCGGCTCGCGGGGCAGCGGCAGCTTCCTGGCGAAGTTCACCGGGCTGCTGGCCGTGGCCTTCTTCGCCACCTCCCTGACCCTGGCCTGGTTCGCTTCCGAGGCCGGCGATGCGCCCGAGGCCGGTATTCCCGACGCGGAGCTGATCGAGCAGCAGAATGCCGTGCCGACCCTTGACGATGCCGGCAGCGATGTGGATAATGCTGCGCCAGCGCTGGAGGAAAGCGGCGACTGACGTCGTCATCCAGCCTCCCCGATGCCGAAGTGGTGGAATTGGTAGACACGCTATCTTGAGGGGGTAGTGGCCTTTATGGCCGTGCGGGTTCAAGTCCCGCCTTCGGCACCATATGCGAAGTGGTCGACATGAACGTCGGGACTTCGAAGCAGGATTGGCAGTATGCGGTGTTGCCGCTTGACGAAGTCGTCATGTGGGCTTACAATCACCGGCCTAGATTGATGCGGGGTGGAGCAGTCTGGTAGCTCGTCGGGCTCATAACCCGAAGGTCATCGGTTCAAATCCGGTCCCCGCTACCATCTTCCTGGCAGGCATGCAGATGTTGAGGGGCATGCCAGAGAGCCGAAGTGGTATACAGGTTTCTTGTGAAAGCCCCTTCCTGTGAAGGGGCTTTTTGTTAGCAGCTTGCCAGCCGGAGACGGCGGCGCTGTTCCGGGCAACGCCAATCAGCCACCTGACTCTTCTCTTCACTCCCGGCCAGGTGCCTGATGCAACGGCTGTAGGAGCTTTCTTCCGTGGCAATCAAGGATGCTGCGCTGCATGCGCTGATCGAACCGGTGGTCTCCGCCATGGGGTTCGAGCTATGGGGCATCGATCATCTGTCCCAGGGCAAACATTCCCGCCTGGTGATCTATATCGATCACGAGGACGGGGTCAGCGTGGACGATTGCGCCGATGTCAGCCGCCAGGTCAGTGCGGTGCTCGATGTCGAGGATCCGGTGCCCGGCGAGTATCGGCTGGAAGTCTCCTCGCCGGGCATGGACCGGCCGCTGTTCACCCTCGAACAGTTCGAGCGCTACGCCGGTCATGTGGTGGCCGTGAAGCTGCGCCTGCCCTTCGATGGGCGGCGCAAGTTCCAGGGGCTGCTGGCCGGCGTCGAGAGTGATGAGGTGCTGCTGCAGATCGACGGCGAGGAATATTGCTTTCCCATCGAGGGCATCGATCAGGCGCGGGTCGTCCCGCAGTTCACGTGATGTGCTCGGTGCATAAGGACAGGTTCACTGGCGAGGCTAAGGCATGAGTAAAGAAATTCTGGCGGTCGTCGACACGATCTCCAACGAGAAGGGGGTCCCCCGCGAGGTGATCTTCGAGGCCGTCGAGGCGGCCCTGGCCAGTGCATCGCGCAAGCGCTTCGAGGACGTGGAAGCCAGCGTGCGCGTGCACATCGACCGCGAGACCGGCGATTACGAGACGTTCCGCCGCTGGGAGGTGGTCGAGGACGATGACTTCGACGGGCCCGATGCCCAGATCAAGCTCTCCTTTGCCGAGCGCCGCGACCCGCCCCTGGGGCTGGGTGACGTGGTCGAGGAGCGCATCGAGAACGCCTCCTTCGGCCGGATCGCCGCCCAGACCGCCAAGCAGGTCATCGTGCAGAAGGTGCGCGAGGCCGAGCGGGCCGAGGTGGTGCGCCAGTATGCCGAGCGCGAGGGCGAACTGGTCGCCGGCATCGTCAAGAAGACGACACGCGACGGCCTGATCATCGACCTGGGCGAGAATGCCGAGGCCTTCCTGCCGCGCAGCGAGATGATCCCCGGCGAGCGCTACCGCATGAACGAGCGGGTCCGCGCGCTGCTGGTCAAGGTCGATCCCGAGGCCCGCGGTGCCCAGCTGATCCTGTCGCGCACCTGCCCGGAGCTGATCATCGAGCTGTTCAGCATCGAGGTGCCGGAGATCGCCGAGCAGCTCATCGAGATCAAGGGCGCGGCACGCGACCCGGGCTCGCGGGCCAAGATCGCGGTCAAGACCAACGACCGGCGCATCGATCCCGTGGGGGCCTGCGTGGGCATGCGCGGCTCGCGGGTGCAGGCGGTCTCCTCGGAGCTGCAGAACGAGCGCGTAGACATCGTGCTGTGGGACGACAATCCGGCGCAGCTGGTGATCAACGCCATGGCGCCCGCGGATGTCGCCTCGATCCTCGTCGACGAGGAGGCCCATGCGATGGACGTGGCCGTCGCCGAGGACAACCTGGCCCAGGCCATCGGCCGCAGTGGCCAGAACGTGCGCCTGGCCTCCGAGCTCACCGGATGGCGTCTCAACGTCATGACCGAGGAGGAGGCCGAGGACAAGCGCGATCAGGAGATCGACAGCCTGGTCGAGCATTTTATCCAGCACCTGGACATCGACGAGGACGTGGCGCGCCTGCTGGTGGAAGAGGGCTTCACCTCCCTGGAGGAGGTTGCCTACGTGCCGGTCGAGGAGATGCTGGAGATCGAGGAGTTCGACGAGGAGCTCATCGAGGAGCTGCGCGCTCGCGCCAAGGATGAACTGCTGAACCTGGCCATCGCCTCCGAGGAGGAACTCGATGGCGCCCAGCCGGCCGACGACCTGCTGGAGATGGACGGTATGGAGCGCCATCTGGCCTTCATCCTGGCCAGCCGGGGCATTGTCACCATGGAGGACTTGGCCGAGCAGTCCGTCGATGACCTGCTGGACATCGAGGGAATCGACGAGGAGCGCGCCGCGGCACTGATCATGACTGCCCGTGCGCCATGGTTCGAGAACGAACAGTAAACGGGTCACGGGCTGAGGAGGGTCGTAATGTCAGAAATGACCGTTAAGGATTTTGCAGCGAAGGTGGGGCGCGATGTGCCCCGCCTGCTGGAGCAGATGAAGGAAGCCGGGCTCGGTCAGAAGTCCGAGAGCGATGCCGTGTCCGAGGAGGACAAGCGTCAGCTGCTCGACTATCTCACCAAGAGCCATGGCGGCAGCGGCGCGGGGGCGAAGAACCGCATCACCCTGACGCGCAAGACGCGCAGCCGCATCAAGACCGGCGAGCGCGGCAAGAGCATCGAGGTTCAGGTGCGCAAGAAGCGCACCTACGTCAAGCGTGCCGAGGAAGAGACCAAGCCGGAGCCGACGGAAGACGCCGGGCCGCGCCAGCTGGTGGGCGACATGGCCGATTCCCAGCAGGCCCAGGCCGCCAAGGATGCCCGCGAGGCCGAGGAAGCCAAGGCGCGTGCCGCCGAGGAGTCTGCCCGCGAGGCCGCGGCCAAGCTCGAGGCCGAGAAGGCCGCCGCCGAGCCTGAAATCCCGGTGCCGGAGCTCGACACCGCCCCGCCCGCGGAGGAGCCGCCGGCCCCGCCCAAGGAGGGACGTCCCGAGCCGCGCCGCGCCGCCGTCAAGAAGGCGACCACCAAGGCCGGTGCCGGCAAGAAGGGCCGTGGCGAGCGCGACGACGACGATCGCGGTGACCGCGAGGAGCGTCGCCGTGGCGGCAAGAAGGCCAAGCGCGCCGAGCGTCGTGGTGGCCGCCGCGGTGGCGGCAGCCAGGGCGGTGGTGGCAAGCATGGCTTCCAGAAGCCGACCCAGCCGATCGTCCGCGAGGTCTCCATCCCCGAGTCGATCAGCGTCGCCGACCTGGCCGACAAGATGTCGATCAAGGCGAACGAGGTCATCAAGGCCATGTTCACCATGGGGGCGGCGGTGACCATCAACCAGACCATCGACCAGGACACCGCGGCCATCGTGGTCGAGGAGATGGGCCACAAGCCCAAGCTGGTCAAGGACGATGCGCTGGAGACCGAGGTCCTCGAGGGCATCTCCTACGAGGGCGAGGAGATCACCCGCTCGCCGGTGGTCACCGTGATGGGTCACGTCGACCACGGCAAGACCTCGCTGCTCGACTACATCCGCAAGGCCAAGGTGGCCACCGGCGAAGCCGGCGGCATCACCCAGCACATCGGTGCCTACCACGTGGAGGACGACCACGGTGGCGTGACCTTCCTGGATACCCCGGGCCACGCGGCGTTCACCGCCATGCGTGCCCGCGGTGCCAAGGCCACCGACGTGGTCGTGCTGGTGGTGGCCGCCGATGACGGCGTCATGCCCCAGACCATCGAGGCGATCGAGCACTCGCGTGCCGCCGAGGTGCCGATGGTGGTCGCGGTCAACAAGATCGACAAGCCGGGCATCGACCTGGACCGGATCAAGAACGAGCTCTCGCAGCACGGCGTGATCTCCGAGGAGTGGGGCGGCGATACCCAGTTCGTTCATGTCTCCGCGCACACCGGCGAGGGCATCGAGGAACTGCTGGAAGCCATCCAGCTGGTCTCCGAGGTGCTCGAGCTCAAGGCCGTCCCCGAGGCGCCCGGCAAGGGCGTGGTGGTCGAGTCTCGCCTGGACAAGGGCCGCGGCCCGGTGGCCACGGTGCTGGTCCAGAACGGTACCCTGAAGAAGGGCGACATCGTGCTGGCCGGCCTGCACTACGGCCGTGTCCGCGCGCTGACCAACGAGCTGGGCAAGCAGGTCGACGAGGCTGGCCCGTCCACCCCGGTGGAGATTCAGGGCCTGGACGGCACGCCCGAGGCGGGTGACGACTTCATGGTGCTGGCCGACGAGAAGAAGGCCCGCGAGGTCGCCAACTTCCGTCAGGGCAAGTACCGCGAGGTGCGCCTGGCGCGCCAGCAGAAGGCCAAGCTGGAGAACATGTTCAGCCAGATGGGCCAGGACGTGGCCGCCAAGCTCAACATCGTGCTCAAGGCCGACGTCCAGGGCTCCCTGGAAGCGATCAAGGGCGCCCTGGAAGAGCTCTCCACCGACGAGGTGGAAGTGGCCGTGGTCTCCTCCGGCGTGGGTGGCATCACCGGCACCGATGCCAACCTGGCACTGGCCAGTGACGCCATCGTGGTCGGCTTCAATGTGCGTGCCGATGCCGCGGCCCGCGAGATAATCGAGCGTGAAGGCCTGGACCTGCGCTACTACAGCGTCATCTACCAGCTGATCGACGAGGTCAAGCAGGCCATGAGCGGCATGCTGGCACCGGAGTGGAAGGAAGAGATCGTCGGCGTGGCCGAGGTTCGTGATGTCTTCCGTGCACCCAAGATCGGCGCGGTGGCCGGCTGCATGGTGGTCGAGGGCAGCGTCTTCCGTAACAAGAAGATCCGCGTGCTGCGCGACAACGTGGTGATCTACGAGGGCGAGCTCGAGTCCCTGCGCCGCTTCAAGGACGACGTCCAGGAAGTGCGCAACGGCATGGAGTGCGGCATCGGCGTGAAGAACTACAACGATGTCCAGGTCGGCGACAAGATCGAGGTCTTCGATCAGGTCAAGGTCGAGCGGACCCTCTAAGGGCGCGAGGAGTCGTACATGCGCGAGTTCAAGCGTACCGACCGGGTGGCCGACCAGCTCCAGAAGGAGCTGGCGGTGCTCATCCAGCGCGAGGTCAAGGATCCGCGGCTGGGCATGGTCACCGTCAGCGGCGTCGAGGTCAGTCGCGATCTCGGCTATGCCGACGTCCACGTGACCCTGCTGGGCGAGCAGACACCCGAACGCATCAAGGAGAACCTGGCGGTGCTCAAGCGGGCCGCCGGTTTCCTGCGCAGCCAGATCGCCCGTCGCATCAAGCTGCGCCATGTGCCGGAACTGCGCTTCCACTACGACGAGAGCGTGGTGCGTGGCCAGCGGCTCTCCTCGCTGATCGACGAGGCCGTCGCCAGCGACCAGGCCCAGCAGGACGAGGCGGCGGATGACGACCGCGGGCCGGCAGACGAGGGTTCGACAGGCAATGGTTCGGCAGACAGGGACGAGCGCGACTGATGGCACGGCGGCGTCGCGGATTGCCGGTGAACGGCGTGCTGCTTCTGGACAAGCCCCCGGGCCTGTCCAGCAACCATGCGCTGCAGCGGGCCCGGCGCCTGTTCCAGGCCCAGAAGGCCGGTCATACGGGAACGCTGGACCCCATGGCCACCGGCCTGCTGCCGGTGTGCTTCGGCGAGGCGACCAAGTTCTCCGCCCACCTGCTGGACGCCGACAAGGTCTACCGCACCCGGGTGGAGCTCGGCGCGATCACCGACACCGGTGATGCCGAGGGCGAGGTGGTCGAGCGCCGCGCGGTGCCTCGGCTGACCGAGGCCGACGTCGAGGGCGTGCTGGCGCGCTTCCGCGGGGAGATCGATCAGGTGCCGCCGATGTACTCGGCGCTCAAGCATCAGGGGCGCAAGCTCTACGAGCTGGCCCGCGAAGGCAAGTCGATCGAGCGTGCAGCCAGGCGCGTGACGGTGTATGATGCGCGCCTTCTTGCCCTTGCTGATACCGCCTTCGAACTCGAAGTGCGTGTGAGCAAGGGTACCTATATCCGTACCCTGGCCGAGGACATCGGCCAGGCTCTGGGCTGCGGGGCGCACATCAGCGCGCTGCGCCGCCTGGAGACGGGCCCCTTCACGAGCGAGGGCATGCTGACCCTCGACGCGCTGGAGGCCCTGCCCGGCCAGGCCGAGCGCGAGGCGGTGCTGTGGCCCGTCGACGTGCTGGTCGACCACCTGCCACGGCTCGAGGTCGATGCCGTGGCGGCCAGCCGGCTGACCCATGGCCAGGCGGCCCGGGTCGAGACCGGCGAGCTGGCCGGGGACGAGACGGCAAGACTCTACTGCGACGGGGCCTTCCTGGGCCTCGGCGTGGTGGCGGGGCCACAGGAGGTGGCGCCGAAACGGCTGCTGAGCACCGCAGCCGATTGAAGGGAGAGACGCCCGAGACTGCAAATATGCGTGGTCTCACACACTCATCATTCAGGCATATTGCTTACTGGAGAGACAGATGGCACTGACAGCCGAGCAGAAGTCCGCAATCGTCAACGAGTACGGTCGTGGCGAGAACGACACCGGTTCCCCCGAAGTGCAGGTGGCCCTGCTGAGCGCCAACATCGATGGCCTGCAGGACCACTTCAAGACCAACAAGCAGGATCACCACTCCCGTCGTGGCCTGATCCGCATGGTCAACCAGCGCCGCAAGCTGCTGGACTACCTGAAGCGCAAGGATTTCGAGCGCTATCAGTCGCTGATCCAGCGCCTGGGCCTGCGCCGCTAAGCGACGCATCCCACGCGGTAATGGAACGGGCAGCCTACGGGCTGCCCGTTTTGTATTGGTAATTATTTGATTTCAAGTAGTTATCGGGCTCTGGAAGAGCGAGGGGCGCTGGGGGGAAGCCGAAGAGGAGGTCCTACGCCAGGGGTGAGGAGCACTGCTCCGAACGGGCTGGCCATGGATGGCCAGCACCGGTCCTGCGAGCGGAGCAGGATGCGAGAGCGAAGCAGGGCGTCGGTAGCGTACAGGGAGGTATTCACAGCGCCTCCTCGATGGTCCGACACTTCGGGGCTTGCCGCCAGATCAGGCCCGAGCGATGCATGCTGATGCGATACCCAGGAAATGTCACTAGCCGGTGGCCGCCGCGGGCGTCAACCCCTAAAATGGTCGCCGAGTCAAAACGACCCAAACACAGAAAAGTTGAAGGAAGTCGCCGTGAACCCGGTCAAGAAAACGTTTCAGTACGGTCGCAGCACCGTCACCCTGGAAACCGGGCGCATCGCCCGCCAGGCTACCGGTGCCGTGATGGTCACCATGGACGACACCGTGGTGCTGTGCACCGTGGTGGCCAAGAAGGAGGCAAATCCTGCTCAGCCCTTCTTCCCGCTGGGGGTGTTCTATCAGGAGAAGACCTATGCGGTCGGCAAGATCCCCGGCGGTTTCTTCAAGCGCGAAGGGCGTCCCACCGAGAAGGAGACTCTCACCTCGCGGCTGATCGACCGCCCGATCCGTCCGCTCTTCCCCAAGGGCTTCATGAACGAGGTGCAGGTGGTCTGCTCGGTGCTCTCCACCGACCGCAACCATGACCCGGACATCGCCGCGATGCTCGGTACCTCCGCCGCCCTGGCCATCTCCGGCGTGCCCTTCAACGGCCCGATCGGCGCCGCGCGGGTGGGCTTCACCGAGGACAACGGCTACTTCCTCAACCCCACCGTCGAGGAGCTGACCGGCTCCGAGCTCAACATGGTGGTCGCCGGGACCGAGAAGGCGGTGCTGATGGTCGAGTCCGAGGCCAACGAGCTGCTCGAGGACGAGATGCTCGGCGCCGTGCTCTATGCCCATCAGGAGATGCAGGTGGCCATCCAGGCCATCAACGAGCTGGTCGCCGAGGCGGGCAAGCCGAAGTGGGACTGGCAGCCGCCCGCCGAGAACACCGCCCTCAAGGGCGCCATGGCCGATGCCTTCGAGCAGAAGGTCGGCGAGGCCTATCGCATCACCGACAAGATGGCCCGCCAGGACGCTCTTTCCGCTCTCAAGGATCAGGCGGTGGAGCAGTTCGCCGGCGAGGAAGAGGGCAAGTACGACGCCGACGAGGTCAAGGGCGCCTTCGCCGGCCTGGAGAAGCGCGTGGTGCGTTCGCGCGTGGTCAAGGGCGAACCGCGCATCGACGGCCGCGACCACAAGACCGTGCGTCCGCTCTCCATTGAGGTCGGCACCCTGCCCAAGACCCATGGCTCGGCGATCTTCACCCGCGGCGAGACCCAGGCCATCGTGGTGGCGACGCTGGGCACCCTGCGTGACTCCCAGCTGATCGAGTCGCTGGAGGGCGAGCGCAAGGACCGCTTCCTGCTGCACTACAACTTCCCCCCCTACAGCGTGGGTGAGGCCGGCTTCATGGGCGGTCCCAAGCGCCGCGAGATCGGCCATGGCCGCCTGGCGCGTCGCGGCGTGCAGGCGATGCTGCCCGACGAGGCGGAGTTCCCCTACACCATCCGCGTGGTCTCCGAGATCACCGAGTCCAACGGCTCGAGCTCCATGGCCTCCGTGTGCGGCTCGTCGCTGGCCCTGATGGATGCCGGCGTGCCGATGAAGGCCCCGGTGGCCGGCATCGCCATGGGCCTGGTCAAGGATGAGGACGGCTTCGCCGTGCTCACCGACATCCTGGGTGACGAGGACCACCTCGGCGACATGGACTTCAAGGTGGCCGGCAGCGCCGAGGGCGTCACCGCCCTGCAGATGGACATCAAGATCGAGGGCATCAACGAGGAGATCATGGAGGCGGCCCTGCAGCAGGCCTATGACGCCCGCCAGCAGATCCTCGAGCAGATGAACACGGTGATCGCCCAGAGCCGTGCCGAGGTCTCCGAGAACGCCCCCTCCATGGCCACCATCAAGATCGACCCGGAGAAGATCCGCGACGTCATCGGCAAGGGTGGTGCCACCATCCGCAAGATCTGCGAGGACACCGGCGCCTCCATCGACCTCGACGACGACGGCACCGTGCGCATCTATGCCGAGGACAAGTCGGCGGCCAAGGCGGCCATCGACACCGTGCTGGCGATCACCGCCGAGCCCGAGATTGGCAAGCTCTACCGCGGCAAGGTGGTGCGCATCGCCGACTTCGGCGCCTTCGTCAACATCATGCCCGGCACCGACGGCCTGGTGCACATCTCCCAGATCGTGCCGGAGCGGGTCAACGACGTGCGCGACTTCCTCAACGAGGGCGATGAGCCCATCGTCAAGGTGCTCGATATCGACAATCGCAACCGGGTGAAGCTCACCATCAAGGAGATCACCCCGGAAGAGAAGGCGGCGTTCGAGGCCGAGGAGGCCGCCGAGCCCCAGTTGTAAGCGACCGCCTTCGGCGAGCCGCAAGCGCCAAGGAACAAGACGCAAGGAAAACCGCCGCCGGGGCTACCCCCGGCGGCGGTTTCTTGTGTAGGCCGAAAAGAACATGCCCCGGGAAGAATCCCGGGGCATGCTGCCTGCTTGGCGCTTGGCGCTTGGCGCTTGGCGCTTGGCGCTTTAGCGCTCGATGGCCAACGCCACGCCCTGCCCACCGCCGATGCACAGCGTCGCCAGGCCCTTCTTGGCATCACGGGCGATCATCTCGTGGACCAGGGTCACCAGGATGCGACAGCCGGAGGCACCGATGGGGTGGCCGATGGCGATGGCGCCACCGTTGACGTTGATCTTGCTGACATCCCAGCCCAGTTCCTTGTTGACGGAGAGGGCCTGGGCGGCGAAGGCCTCGTTGGCCTCGACCAGGTCCAGGTCCTCCAGGCTCCAGCCGGCCTTCTCGAGGCAGCGACGGGTGGCCGGGGCCGGACCGATGCCCATGATGGAGGGGTCGACACCGGCATTGCTGTAGGCCTTGATGCGGGCCAGCGGCTCGAGACCCAGGGCCTTGGCCTTGTCGGCGGAGCAGAGCATCACCACGGCGGCCCCGTCGTTGATGGAGGAGGCATTGCCGGCGGTGACGGTACCGTCCTTCTTGAAGGCCGGACGCATGCCGCCAAGCTTCTCGGCGGTCACGTCACGCGGGCCCTCGTCGGTGTCGAAGACCACCGGGTCGCCCTTGCGCTGGGGGATCTCCACCGGCACGATCTGGCTCTTGAACTTGCCTTCCCTGATGGCGGCCGCGGCCTTCTGCTGGGAGCCGGCGGCGAATTCGTCCATCTCCTCGCGGGTGATGCCGTATTTCTCCGCCAGGTTCTCGGCCGTGATGCCCATGTGGTAGTTGTTGAAGGCATCCCACAGGCCGTCGTGGACCATGGTGTCGATGGCCTTCCAGTCACCCATGCGCTGGCCGGTCCGGGAGTTGGGCAGCACGTGGGGCGAGGCGGACATGTTCTCCTGGCCGCCGGCGAGGATCAGCTCGGCGTCGCCGAGCATGATGGCCTGAGCGCCCAGATGCAGAGCCTTGAGGCCCGACCCGCAGACCTTGTTGATGGTCATGGCCGGCACGGCATCCGGCAGGCCGGCCTTGATGGAGGCCTGGCGGGCGGGGTTCTGGCCGACCCCGGCGGTGAGCACCTGGCCGAGCAGTACCTCGTCGACCTGATCACCGGCCACACCGGTAGAGGCCAGGATGTCCTTGATGACATGGGCACCCAGGTCGCTGGCGGGAATGCCGGCCAGGGAGCCACCGAAGGTGCCGACGGCAGTGCGGCGAGCGGCAACAATCACCACGTCTTGCATGGGAGATACTCCTGAAGAATGACTAGCGGGCTTGCGGCCGTGTCTGGAGGACAACCTGAGATCGAAGACGTCTCAGACAGAGCCGGGTCTTCCAGCATAGGGGACGCTTGTGCGTCGCGGCAATGCTTCCATGGCCGAATGCACGGGGAGGTACCGGGGGGAGAGCGCAGCTCGGGAGGTGCGGCACCCCGCAGGGTGCCGTGGGAGGCCGGTGTCAGGCCATCTGGACGGGGATGGCGTTGCTGGTGTGGCTGATCACATTGCCCTCCTGGAGGTAGACCAGGGCCGGTGCGTGGGCCTCGAGTTCCGCGTCGCTGTAATGGGCATAGCTGCAGATGATCACGCGCTGCCCTTCACTCGCCAGGTGAGCCGCGGCGCCATTCACCGAGATGATCCTCGAGCCCTCTTCCGCGCGGATGGCGTAGGTAGTGAAGCGCTGGCCATTCTCGACGTTGTAGATCTGGATCTGCTCGTTCTCGCGGATGCCGGCCATGTCGAGCAGCTCGCCGTCGATGGCGCAGGAGCCCTCGTAGTTGAGCACGGCATGGGTGACACGGGCCATGTGCAGCTTGGCCTTGAGCATGATGGTTTGCATGGAGCTTAGGTTCCTCTGTTTGACGTCGCCACGCCTTCAGCGTGGCAGGGTCAGGCTCAGGTTATCGATCAGTCGGGTCGGGCCCAGGCGCGCCGCGGCAAGCAGGACGGCCTCGCGGGTGGTCGTCGTCACCTGCCCCAGGTCGGCGTCGCGAAGCTCCAGGTAGTCCGGCGTGAAGCCGGCCTCCTTCAGCCGGGCGAGGCCATCGGCCAGGGTCTCGTCGCTGTCGGCGCCGGCCTCCAGGGCATCGCGCAGCGCGCACAGGGTGCGGTAGAGCGCCGGGGCGGTGGCGCGCTGGTCGGCATCCAGGTAGCCGTTGCGCGAGGAGAGGGCCAGGCCGTCCGCAGCGCGCACGATGGGCACGCCGACGACCTCCACGGGGACATGCAGGTCGGCCACCAGGCGGCGGATCACCGCCAGCTGCTGGTAGTCCTTCTCGCCGAAGCAGGCCACATCGGGCTGCACCAGGTGGAAGAGCATGGTGACGATGGTGGCGACGCCATCGAAGTGCCCGGGCCGGTCGCCACCGCAGAGCCCCTCGCTGACTTCGGGCACGCAGACCCGGGTCTGGGCCGCGAGGCCGCGCGGGTAGAGGGTCGTCGTCTCGGGCGCGAACAGCAGGTCGCAGCCGGCCTCCTCGAGCATCGCCTGGTCCTCGACGAGGGTCCGCGGGTAGGCGTCCAGGTCCTCGCCGGCACCGAACTGCAGCGGGTTGACGAAGATGGTCGCCACGACCACGTCGCCCCGGCGACGTGCCTCCGCCACCAGCGCCAGGTGGCCGTCGTGCAGGTTGCCCATGGTCGGCACCAGGGCGACGCGCTGGCCTCGGCGACGGAACTCGTCCAGGGCCTCGCGCAGGGGCGGAATCTCTCGCAGGGTACGCATCGCGGCGAGCTCCTCGAAACGCGGCTTAGAAACAGTGCTCTAGGGCGGGGAAGCGGCGGGCCTTGACGTCCTCGTGGTAGCGGCGGAAGGCGCCCTGGATATCGTCGGCCTCAACCATGAAGTTCTTCACGAAGCGCGGCGTGCGGCCGTGGGTCACGCCCAGCACGTCGTGCATCACCAGGATCTGGCCATCGGTGTCGGGGCCGGCGCCGATGCCGATCACCGGCACCTCCAGCGCCTCGCTCACCGCCCGGCCCAGGCTTGCCGGCACACACTCGAGCAGGATCACCGAGGCGCCGGCCTCGACCAGCGTGCGGGCATCCTCGAGGATCCGGGTCGCCTGCTCGGCCTCGCGTCCCTGTACCTTGTAGCCGCCCAACTGGTAGACCGACTGGGGCGTCAGGCCCAGGTGGGCGCAGACCGGCACGCCACGCCGGGTCAGTTCGCGAATGCCGTCGGCCATCCAGGCCTCGCCCTCGACCTTGACCAGCTCGGCCCCGGCGCGCATCAGCTCGCCGGCATCCTGGAGCAGGCGTTCGGTGCTCGAGTTGCTCATGAAGGGCAGGTCGACCATCAGCAGGCTGGCGCCCTTGCCGCGGGCCACGCAGTGGGTGTGGTAGCAGACCTCGTCGAGGGTCACCGGCAGGGTGCTGGCGTGACCCTGCAGGACCATGCCCAGCGAATCGCCCACCAGCAGCACCTCGATGCCCGCCTCTCCGGCCGCCCGGGCGAAGGAGGCGTCGTAGGCGGTCAGGCAGCTGAACGGCTCACCGGCGCGCTTGAAGGCCTGCAGCGTGCTCAGGGTGACGGTTTTCATGGCGTGCTCTCATCGTCTGGTCGTGGGAGGCCTCCGGCGGGCCTGCCTCGGTGTAACCTGAGATTGTTACCCGAATCATGCCGAAGTGTCGATAGGTAACAATGTGGGGTGTTCCTCAGCCTTGCGGTAACACCGGCCGCAGCTCCCCGGTGTCGAGCCCGGCGGCCAGTTGCGCCAGGGGGCGACCGCCGAGCACCAGGGTCGGGGCCAGCTCGGCCAGCGGGACCAGCACGAAGGCGCGCTTTACCATCTCCGGGTGGGGCAGTGTCAGCCGTGGCAACGTGACCCGCTGGTCATCGAAGAGTAGCAGGTCCAGGTCCAGGGTCCGGGGCCCCCAGCGCCGGCCGCGCACGCGGTCGTGGCGCTGTTCCAGGGCCTGCAACTGGTCGAGCAGGGCGAGCGGCGAGAGCCGCGTCTCCAGGTGCGCCACGGCATTGATGTAGTCGGGCTGGTCGGCGGGCCCCACCGGCGCGCTGGCATAGAGTCGTGAGGCGGCAATGCGACGGGTCAGGGGAAGGCGGTCGAGCTCGCCAAGGGCGCGCTCGACATGTGCTCGCGGGCCGTCGAGGTTGCTGCCCAGGCCGATCCAGGCATGGTGCCACCAAGGGCTCATGTGTCGCTCGCGGGGCCCCGCGGCTTGCGGCGGCGACGGCGGCGCTTGCGCGGCTGGCCGCTGCCGGCCGGGTCGGCACCGACCTTGCCCAGCAGGCGGCGCTGCTCGTGCTCGTCGGCCTGCTGGAAGGCGGTCCACCAGTCACCCAGGCCGGGTGTGATCTCACCGGCGCCTTCGCGCAGCAGCAGGAAGTCGTAGGCGGCCCGGAAGCGCGGGTGCTCGCGGGTCTGGAAGACGCGCTTGCCGCGGCGCAGCGGCAGCCGCTGCTGCAGGTCCCAGATGTCGCGCATCGGCAGGCTGAAGCGCTTGGGGATGGAGATGTGCTGGAGCTGGCGCGAGACCACCTGCTGGGACGCCGTCTGGAGCGCGGGGATGGACGGCATGCCATCGGCCTCGAGGATCGCCTGGCGCTGCTGGACGGGGGCCCAGAGCAGGGCGGCAAACAGGAAGGCCGGGGTCACCGGGCGGTCCTCGGCGATGCGCCGGTCGGTGCTCTCCAGCGCCAGCTCGACCAGGCGCTCGGCCCAGGGCAGCTCCTCCATGGCCTCGTCGGCCTCCGGGAAGAGCATCGCGAAGAGCCCGTAGTCGCGCAGCAGGTGGAAGGTAGCGACGCCCTGGCCGGCCATGAACAGCTTGAGGATCTCATCGAACAGCCGCGCCGGGGGGATCTGCAGCAGCAGCGGTGCGGCGTCGTGGATGGGGGCCTCGGTGGCCGGGTCGAGGTGGAAGTCGAGCTTGGCGGCGAAGCGCACCGCCCTGAGCATCCTCACCGGGTCCTCGCGATAGCGGGTCGCCGGGTCGCCGATCAGCCGCAGGGTGCGGGCCTCGATGTCGTGCACGCCGTCGGCGAAGTCGTGGATCGAGAAGTCGGCGATGTTGTAGTAGAGGGCATTGACGGTGAAGTCGCGGCGCAGGGCGTCTTCCTCGATGTTGCCCCAGACATTGTCGCGCAGCAGCAGCCCATCGTCCGACTGCTGGGAGATATGGTCGGCGTGATCATCGTTGGGCTTGCCGCGGAAGGTGGTGACCTCGATCACCTCGCGCCCGAAGCGGACATGCACGATGCGAAAGCGCCGGCCGATGATGCGCGAGTTGCGAAACAGGTCCTTGACCTGCTCCGGGGTGGCATCCGTGGCGACATCGAAGTCCTTGGGCATGTGGCCGAGCAGCGCATCGCGGATGCACCCGCCCACCAGGAAGGCCTGGAAGCCGGCGTTGTGAAGCCGGTAGAGCACCTTGAGGGCGGCGTCGCTGAAGTGCTGACGCGAGACAGGGTGTTCCTGGCGGGGAATGATGCGCGGCCCGGTGCTGCCGGCCGGCGCATCCTGAGGGCCGAACAGCGATTTGATGCGCTCGCCCGGACTCTGCAGAAAGCGGGTAAAACCTTTGATCATGCGGCGATATCGACTCGCGGGACGCGGAAAGCGTTGAGTGTAGCCGACCACTGACACCTTGCAAAGCGCGGTACGGTGCCGAGGTCGTCCAGAAAGCAGAAAGGGGAGGCCATTGGCCTCCCCTGTAAGCAGGATGCAGCATCCCTGCTGCTGATTCTTCTTCGTGATGGCGCATCGCCCTGAATACGCACCACAGTCACCAAGGAGTGTTCAGGCAAGCGGTGTTGTTGTGTTTGTTGGTGCTCCTGACGGCGACCGTCTCGTATTCAAAACAATAGTCCAACCACGACGGCATGGAAGCATGCCTCCTCCCGGCTTGTTGATGTTGTTGCCGAGAGTGCACCTCGACGGCCCGTTATCATTGTTGGTCGGCCGTACCCGGGTGCGTCGCGTCCTGATGGCTCCGGTGCTTCGAGCAGTTTGTTCTTGTTGGGGCCCGAAGGCCTCGCGCCGTGCCGATGCTGTTCTTGTTGTCGGCAAGCGCCGAAGTCGTAGGGGCCCGGGTGTCTTGTTGTTGTTGTCGGGTCGGGCCCTGTCACAGCCTGGCTGCCCTCTTGTTGTTGTTGGCAGCGGGTGACGTCCGGATTTGTTTTTCTTGCCCTAGGTATAGCAGGCCGCGTGCCACCGACGGATAAAAACCGAAAAAACAAATGGTTGTGATGAGGTGGAAAAGTTCACGTCCCGGCGTGCGGGTGGAGTGTTACCCGTTCGGCCCCGTTACGGGGCACTGGCTGTGTGGGAAGGTAACAAATGGTGCAAGCGGGATGGCGGGAAGGGGGCAAGACGCGCTTGCGGACGATGCCGCGGGGTCTTGCACCATGGTCGCATGGTCAGCCGCCTCAGCCCGTGTTGCGGCGTGGGCTCTTCTTGCGGGGGATGCCCAGGCGCTGGCGGCGCTCCCACAGGCATTTGCGGCTGATGCCGAGCTTCTGGGCGAGTTCGGTCTCGCTCATCTGGTCCTGGTGCTCCAGCACGAAGTGCTGGAAGTAGTCCTCCAGGGAGAGGTCCTCCTCGTCGCCGGCCTCCTGCTCCTCCTGGCGGGCGATGGCTGGCGCGGGTGCCGGGGACCTGCCCGGCGGCTGGGGCGTCGGCGCGAGCCCCAGGTCGTCGGGATGGATGAGGTGGCCCTCGGCGAGGATCACGCCGCGCTCCAGCGCATTCTCCAGCTCGCGCACGTTGCCTGGCCAGGGATAGTCGCGGATGGTGCGCCGGGCGGCCCGCGAGAGTCGCAGCCCGTCGCGCTCGTGGCGCCGGCAGGCCTTCTCCAGCAGGACATCGGCGATCTCGAGGATGTCGTCCTCGCGCTCGCGCAGGGCGGGCAGGTCGATCTGCATCACGTTGAGACGGTAGTAGAGGTCGAGGCGGAACTCGCCGGTCTTCGACAGGCTCTGCAGGTCGCGGTGGGTGGCGGCGATCAGGCGCACGTCGACATGGCGGGTTTCCACCGAGCCGATCTTGCGGATCTCGCCCTCCTGCAGCACCCGCAGCAGGCGAGCCTGGGCGTCGAGCGGCAGTTCGCCGATCTCGTCGAGGAAGAGGGTGCCGCCATCGGCGGCCTCGACCAGGCCGGTACGCGCGGCACTGGCCCCCGTGAAGGCGCCCTTCTCGTGCCCGAACAGCTCGGACTCGATCAGCGTCTCCGGGATGGCGGCGCAGTTGACGCAGACCAGCGGGGCATGGGCGCGGCGGCTCTGCTGGTGCAGGGCGCGGGCGACCAACTCCTTGCCGGTGCCCGACTCGCCCTGGATCAGTACGGTGACATCGGCCGGTGCCGCCTTGCGGATGCGCGTGTAGACCACCTGCATGGCGGGGCAGTTGCCGATCATCGGCTGGCGGGTGCCGCCGGGTTCGGTGATGTCGGGCGGCTCGCCCTGCTGCGAGGCCTGCCGGTGCAGCACCCGGGCCACGGTCTCGAGCAGTTCGTCGTGGTCGAAGGGCTTGGCCACATAGTCCACGGCCCCGAGTTTCAGCGCCTCCACCGCGGAGCGCATGCTGGCGTAGCTGGTCATGATCAGCACCGGCACGGGGGCGGCGCGGGCGATCAGCTCGGTGCCGGGCTCGCCGGGCAGCCGCAGGTCGCTGATCACCAGGTCGAAGCCCTGGGGCTCGAGCGCCAGGGCCTCGGCCACCGAGCCGGCCTCGCTGACCCGGTGGTCGTGGCGCTCCAGCAGCCGCTTCAGGGCGCTGCGGATGATGGCTTCGTCTTCAACGATCAGGATCCGGCTCATCGGTGCTGTCACCATGCTCTGGGTTGAGGGGCAGCCACAGGTGGATGCGGGTGCCGTTGGCCTGCCCGGGGGGCGGGGAGTCGATATCGATCTGGCCGCCGTGCTCGGCAATGATGCTGTAGACCAGCGGCAGGCCGAGGCCCGTGCCCTCGCCGGGGGGCTTGGTGGTGGTGAAGGGCTCGAACAGGTGGTCGCGCACCCGCTCGTCGATGCCGTGGCCCTGGTCGGTGACGGTGACGTGAAGCCACTTGCCCTCTGGGGCGGCATCGATGATCACCTCGCCGCCCGGGGTGCTGGCGTCGCGGGCGTTGCCGAGCAGGTTGACCATCACCTGCAGCAGCCGCTGGGCATCTCCGGTGACCTCGAGCCCGGCCGGACAACGGTTGTGATAGTGGATATCCTCCCCCGAGCGGGCAAGGTGGATCAAGTGCAGGGCCTCGTCGGTCAGCGTGTCGAGCGACACCGGGGCGAAGGGCCGGCCGGTCACGTGGCGACCGCCATGGGCGAAGCCCACCAGCGACTCGACGATGCGCGAGATGCGGTCGGTGAGCTGCTGGATCTGGGTGGCGGTCTCCAGCACCTCCGGGTCGTCGGTGTCGTAGCGCAGGTTCTGGGCCAGCGAGGAGATCCCGGTGACGGGGTTGCCGATCTCGTGGGCCACGCCCGCCGCCAGCTGGCCGATGGAGGCCAGCCGGGCGGCATGCACCAGCTCGTCCTCCAGCCACTTCATCTCGCTGTGGTCCTCCACCAGGACCACGGTGCCGCCACGCATCTCCTCATCGGCCTCCAGCTCGGCCTTGTGCAGGCTCAGGTAGCGGGTGGTGCCGTCGAGCGTCACCGGTTGCTTGTAGAGGTGGTCATGATGCTCGAGAAGCACGCGTCCCAGCAGGGCCCCCCAGGGTGGCGGCAGGCCATCGCGGCGCGAGCCGACCACGCTACTGCCATCGATTCCGGAAAGCTCGGCGAGGGCGTCGTTCCACATCAGCAGCTCGTCATCGACGCCGAAGGCACACAGGCCCACCGGCAGCCGGGTGAGCATGCGGCGGTGGTAGCGGCGCAGGCCGTCGAGCTCCCGGGCCAGGCCGGTCAGCCGGGTGCGATAGGCCTCCAGGCGGCTCTCGACGAAGTGGATGTCGTCATTGGGCTCCAGGCCGCCACGGCGATAGGGCAGGTGGCGGTCGACGATGTCCTGGGCCACCGAGGGACCCATCAGCCCCGATAGGTTGGCCTGGATGCGGTCGCGCAGACGACGCAGGGCATAGGGACGGCCATCCAGCGGCGACAGGCCCAGGTCGGTCAGGGCGCGGTCGACCTCGCGACCGGCGACCTCCTCGCCCAGGGCGCGGGCCAGGTGGTGCTTGAATTCCTCGCCGTTGCCGGCCACCAGCGGCAGGCGCTTGGGACGGATCACCGCATCCACCGAGCAGGCCTCGGCCGCGGCCCGCTCGCCGGCGGAGGTCGGCGTGATCAGCGAGACCAGGATGAGGGTCAGGATGTTGACCGCCAGCGAGACCAGCGTCACCACGTACCAGACCGGCTCGCCGGCCAGCGCCTCGAGGCCCGGCGGCAGCAGCACCAGGGCCGGAACGTCGCTCAGCAGGGGCACCCAGGTACCGGCGAGCCACACCAGCACGCCCGCCGTCAGCCCGCTGACCATGCCCTTGCGGTTGGCGCCCGGCCAGTAGAGCAGCGCGAGCATGCCCGGCAGGCACTGGGCCATGCCGATGAAGGCGGCCAGCCCCAGGGTGGTGAGGTCGTGGTTCACCCCCACCAGGCGGTAGAAGAGCCAGCCGCCGAGGATCACCGCCATGATCAGCGCACGACGCAGCCAGCGCAGCCAGCGATAGAGGTCGGGCTGGTCCACCGGGGGGTGGGCGACCAGCACCAGGTGGTTGAGGATCATGCCCGACAGTGCCAGGGAGATGATGATCATGGTGCCGCTGGTGGCCGCCAGGCCGGCGATGAACACCAGCCCCTGTAGCCACAGCGACTCGGAGAGCCCGTAGGCCAAGTAGGCGGTGCCGAGCCCGCCTGCGTCGACTCCCAGGCGCTGGGCGGCCCACAGGATCAGCGGCACCGGCAGCGCCATCAGCAGCAGGAACAGCGGCAGCGTCCAGGCGGCCTGGAGGAGGGTGCGCCGCGAGAGGGTCTCGGCGAAGGTGATGTGGAACATGTGCGGCATGAGGAAGGCCGCGGCGAAGAACAGCAGCAGCAGGGTGCGCCACTGGGCCGGGTCGAGGTGGGCGACGCGTGCCTGGGCCGCACGCCCCGGGCCGTCCAGCCAGGCCTGGAGGTCCGTGGGACCATCGAAGACCACGAACAGCGCGAAGGCCCCCAGTGCCAGCATGGCGGTGAGCTTGACCAGCGACTCCAGGGCGATCACCGCTAGCAGGGTGTCGTGGCGGGCGTGCAGCCGGGTGTGGCGGGCGCCGAAGAGGATGGCGAACAGCGCGATCAGCGCGCAGAACAGCAGGGCCAGCAGGGCCGGCGAGGCGCTACCGGTCATCAGGTAGATGGTGTCGCCCAGGGTCTGCACCTGGAGGGCCAGCAGCGGCAGCACGGCCAGCAGGCTGACCAGGGTGATCAGGGTGCCGACCCAGCGCGAACGGAAGCGGAAGGCGAAGAGGTCGGCCAGCGAGGCCAGCTGGTAGGTCCGGGTCATGCGCTGGATCGGCACCAGCAGGACCGGGGCGAGCAGGAAGGCGCCCGCCACCCCCAGGTAGTAGGCGAGGTAGCCGTAGCCGGCATTGCCGGCCAGCTCCAGGCTGCCGTAGATCGCCCAGGCGCTGGCGTAGACGCCCAGCGCCAGGGTGTAGACCGCCGGGTGGCGGGCGATGCGCGTGGGAATCCAGTGCCGCTCCACCGCCAGGGCAGCGAGGAACAGCAGCAGCAGGTAGCCGCTGCCGAGGGCCAGCAAGCCGCCGAGGCTAGCGTTCATCGAGCTTCCTCTTCTGCTCCAGCCACAGGGTCAGGGCGATCAGCACCCCCCAGATGACGAAGGGGCGATACCAGGCCACCTCGGGGCTGGCCCAGCCGCTCATCAGCAGCGGCGAGAGCAGGTACCCGCCGAAGACCAGGAAGAGCATGATGCGATGGACGTACATGGCGGGCTCCTCTCAGGGTGTGACGGTGCCGGCCTGTCGGTGGGCCTCGGCGCGCAGCCGGGCGACCTCCCAGTGAGCGACGGCCCAGCGCAGCTGCTCCGCCACCGGCGCCGTGGCAAGCTCCCGTGGCGGGGCCTGGTCCAGTGCCGCCAGTGCCGCGTGCAGCAGCGGGCGCACGGCATCGTCCTGCTTCGGGAGGGCCGGCGCCAGGTTCTGCTTGGAGAGCTTCTGGCCGTCCTCGCCGATGATCAGCGGCAGGTGCAGGTAGCGCGGTTCGGGGACGCCCAGGGCGTGCTGCAGCTGGCGCTGCCAGGGGGTATTGTCGAGCAGGTCGAAGCCGCGCACCACGTCGCTGATGCCCTGGTCGGCGTCGTCGACCACCACGGCGAGCTGGTAGGCCCAGAGGCCGTCCTTGCGCTGGAGCACCACGTCGCCGAGCTCGGCCGGGTCGAAGCGCTGCTCGCCGAACAGCCGGTCCTGCCAGACCACCGGGCGCAGGCCCAGGTCGCTGCGCAGTCGCCAGGCCACCGGCTTGCCGGGTTCGCGCACCCCGTCTCGGCACCAGCCGGGGTAGATGGAATGGTCGCGCCACTGCCGGCGCGAGCAGGTGCAGGGGTAGGCGAGCCCCAGGCCCTTGAGCCGCTCCAGCGCGGCGGCATAGGCGTCGCTGCGGTCATGCTGCCAGCTGACCGGGCCATCCCAGTGCAGGCCGAAGGCCTCGAGCTGGCGCAGGATGGTGTCGGCGGCCCCCGCGGGGCAGCGCGGTGGGTCGATGTCCTCGATGCGCAGCCGCCACTCGCCGCCCGCCCGGCGGGCATCCAGGAAGCTGGCCAGGGCCGCCACCAGGGAGCCGAAGTGCAGGGGCCCCGAGGGAGTCGGCGCGAAGCGGCCACGGTAGGCGCTCACAGGTGCCCCCTGTCGCGCCGGGCCGACATGCAAACGGGCACCCTGGGGTGCCCGTCGTGGGGTGGGATCGCGGAGACCGGCATGGCTGGCTCAGCCGCCCAGCTGCTTTTCCTTGAGCTCGGCCAGGGTCTTGCAGTCCACGCACAGGGTGGCGGTGGGCCGCGCCTCGAGCCGGCGGATACCGATCTCGACGCCGCAGGCCTCGCAGAAGCCGTAGTCGTCCTCGTCGATCTTCTCGAGGGTCTCGTTGATCTTCTTGAGCAGCTTGCGCTCGCGGTCGCGGGTACGCAGCTCCAGATTGAAGCCCTCTTCCTGGGTCGCGCGATCGGCGGGGTCGGCGTAGTTGTTCGCCTCCTCCTGCAGATGGCGGACGGTGCGGTCGACCTCTTCCATGAGCTCCTGTTTCCAGCCCAGCAGGATCTGTCGGAAGTGCTCCAGCTGCTTGTCGTTCATGTACTCTTCACCCGGCGCCGGCTCGTACGGGGTGAATTTCTTGGGAGCATCCATCTTCTTTTCTGCTACTGGCATGGGACTGCCTCGTTACTTGAGTGACTACTGATCAATACCCGCCGTGATGCATGGTATCTCACGCCAAAGGGGTGCTTGTTTAGCGTAAAAAGAGCGCCCGTGCAACCTCTTCCGCCGCCGGGACTGCGCCGGCACGCCAAAAGTCGTAAGATGCCGGTTTTGACCCCCGGCCGCGGTAAAGATGCCCGTCGTGCCGTGACGTGTCGAGAGGAGCCGTGCATGTCCTGGAATCCGCGCGTCGAGCGCATCGCCCCCTTCCGCGTGATGAGCCTGCTGGAGACGGCCCAGGCCCGCGAAGCCGCCGGGCACGATGTCATCCACCTGGAGGTCGGCGAGCCTGATTTCCCGACCCCCGCGCCGGTGGTCGAGGCCGGCCGTGCCGCGCTGTCGGCGGGCCATACCCGCTACACGCCGGCGGCGGGGCTGCCGGCACTGCGCGAGGCGATCGCCGGCCACTATGCCGAGCACTTCGGCGCCGCCGTCGACCCGAGGCGCATCCTGGTCACGCCGGGCGCCTCCGGCGCGCTGCTGCTGGCCAGCCAGCTGCTGGCCGGCCCGGGTGACCGGGTGCTGATGGCCGATCCCAACTACCCCTGCAATCGCCACTTCATGGCCCTGGCGGGCGCCGAGGTGGACGCCGTGCCGGTGGGGTCGGCCAGCGGCTGGCAGCTGGATGCCGGGCTCGTCGAGACCCACTGGCGCGACGATACCCGCCTGGCGATGCTTGCCACGCCCTCGAATCCCACCGGCCATATGCTCGCTGCCGGACAGCTCGCGGCCGTGGCCGAGACCGTGGCGGCGCGTGGCGGCCACCTGCTGGTGGACGAGATCTACCAGGGGCTCTGCTTTGATCTCGAACCGCTCTCGGTGGCCGCGATCACCGCGGACGCCTTCGTGGTCAACAGCTTCTCCAAGTACTTCGGCATGACCGGCTGGCGCCTGGGCTGGCTGCTGGCGCCCGAGGCGGCGGTGGAGCCGCTCGCCCGGCTGGCCCAGAACGTCTTCCTGGCCGCCTCCACCCCGGCCCAGCATGCGGCACTGGCCGCCTTCACCCCCGAGTGCCGCGGCATTCTCGAGGCCCGGCGCAGCGAACTCGGGCGTCGCCGCGATGCCCTGCTGGCGGGGCTCGCCCGCCTGGGGCTGGCGCCGTCGCTGCCGCCCCAGGGGGCCTTCTACCTGTGGCTCGACATCTCGCGCTACAGCGACGACAGCGAGGCCTTCTGCCGGGCGCTGCTCGAGGAGGAGAACGTCGCCATTACCCCGGGCACCGACTTCGCCCTGCGCGGCGGTGAGCACCATGTGCGGATCGCCTTCACCACCGGCGAGGCGCGACTGGAGGAGGCCGTGTGCCGCCTCGAGCGCTTCCTGGCGCGTCGCTGATGGAGTATCCGGCCCTGGTCCCCGGGACCCTGCTGCGTCGCTACAAGCGCTTCCTGGCCGACGTGCGACTCGATGACGGCCGCGAGGTGGTGGCCCACTGCCCCAATACCGGCTCGATGCGGGCGGTGAACGTGCCGGGGTGCCGGGTCTGGCTATCGCCCAGCGACAAACCGGCCCGCAAGCTGGCCTGGACCTGGGAGCTGATCGAGCTGCCGCAGCCCGACGGCACCTCGGCGGCGGCCTCGGTGCATACCGGGCGGGCCAACCGCGTCGTCGAGGAGGCGTTGCGTTCGGGACGGATAGAGGAGCTGGCCGGCCATGCGGCGATCCGGCGCGAGGCCACGGTGGCGGGGTCGAGACTCGATTTTCGCCTCGACGACCCCGAGCGCGGCAGCACCTTCGTCGAGGTCAAGCAGGTGACCCTCAGGGAGGCCGATGGCCATGGCTACTTCCCCGACGCGGTGAGCGTGCGGGGCCGAAAGCACCTGGAGGCGCTGGCCGCCCTCGCGGCACAGGGTCACCGCGCCGTGCTGCTCTTCTGCGTGGCCCACGAGAGCATCGAGGACGTGGCCCCCGCGTCCCACCTGGACCCGGCCTATGCCGCGAGCCTGCGCGAGGTGGCGGGCCTTGGCGTGGAGGTGATGGCGCGGCGCTGCGAGGTGATCCGTGAGGCAGGCGTGCCGGTGGCGATCCGCCTGGGGCGCCGGCTGCCGGTCTCACTCTCTCGCGAGCTCGACCCGGCCATGGTCGTCGATTGAGCCGCGAGGCAGTCGGGTTCAGCGGTCGATATAGAAGCGCTGGATGAAGCTGACCTCGGCGGGCGCGGCATTGCGGTCGTAGCGCACGCGCAGGTCGAAGCGCATCGGCTCGTCCGCGTGGATGCGGAAGACCGCCACCTGGGACGGCGTGTCGCCGATGCGCAGGCTGCGAAACGCCAGCGGCGTGGCGTCGCTCCCCTCGAGCCCACCGATGCGACCGTCGACCGAGGCCATGACCGGACGGGTCGAGCCATCCTCGAGCTCTTCCATCACGCTGACGTTGAGCAGGGCCATCACCTGGCTGCGCTGGATGCCATGCTCTCGCGCTACCTCTTCGGGGAGGAAGCTGGTGTTCACGGCGCTGTAGTGGATCTGGTAGTCCCCCACCTGTTCGTACTGCTGGGCCAGGGCCGGCAGGGCCAGCAGCAGCGCCAGGCCCATGGCCAGGGCCGCCAGGCTGTTTCGGATCATCGTCGGTTCTCCCTCCTCCGGTATCTTGCCTGCGCCACCCGGCGTCACGCCCTGCGGCGGGCGACCCGGAAGATGGCGATCTCGCCGAACAGGTTGGGCCACCACCGCGAGGTCCAGTGGCCCTCGTGGTCGCCGATGCCCACCGCCCGGTCAACAATGCTCAGACCCTTGTCGCGGCACAGGCGTTCAAAGTCGTTGAAGGTCGAGAGGTGGATGTTGGGGGTGTCGTACCAGGCATGGGGCAGCGACCGGGACACCGGCATGTAGCCCTTGAAGCCCAGGTAGGCGCGGTGGCGCCAGTAGGCGAAGTTGGGAAAGGTGATGATGCACTCCCCGGCGACGCGCAGCATCTCGTCGAGCATCAGGTCCGGGCGGCGCAGGGCCTGAAGCGCCTGGGTCATCACGACCAGGTCGCAGGCGTCATCCTCGAAGTTGGCGAGCCCCTCGTCGAGGTTCTGCTCGATGACGTTGACGCCCTTGGCCAGGCAGGCGGTGATGCCGTCGGGGTCGATCTCCAGGCCATAGCCCGTGACCTGCTTGTCGCGGGCCAGCGCCGCCAGCAGCGTGCCCTCGCCGCAGCCCAGGTCGAGCACCCTCGCACCCCGCGGGACCCAGTCGTGAATCAGCTTGAGATCGGCGCGCATCATGGGCGGTCCTCCAGGCCCTGGTCGCGGGCGACGCGGTTCATGAACGCGGCGAACACCGCCTGGTAACGCGGCTCGGGCATCAGGAAGGCGTCGTGGCCGTGCGGCGAATCGATGTTGGCGTAGCTGACGGACTTGTCGGCGCGGATCAGGGCGTTGACCAGCTCCTTGGAGCGTGATGGCGGGAAGCGCCAGTCGGTGGTGAAGCTGACCACCAGGAAGGGACAGGCGGCGGGTGCCAGGGCCCGGGCCAGGTCGCCGCCGTGGGCCGCGGCCGGGTCGAAGTAGTCCAGCGCCTTGGTCATCAGCAGGTAGGTGTTGGCATCGAAGGAGGTGGAGAAGGTGTCGCCCTGGTAGCGCAGGTAGGACTCCACCTGGAACTCCACGTCGTAGCCGAAGTTCAGGTCGTTGCTTCGCAGGTCGCGGCCGAACTTGCTGCCCATGGCATCTTCGGAGAGGTAGGTGATGTGGCCCACCATGCGGGCGAGCTTGAGGCCGCGTCGCGGCGCCGTCTCATGGTTGGCGTACCAGCCCTCAAAGAAGTCACGGTCGGAGCGGATCGCCTGGCGGGCCACCTCGTTGAAGGCGATGTTCTGTGCCGACAGCTTCGGCGTCGCCGCGATGACCACCGCATTGGCGATGCGCTCGGGGTAGGCGAGGGTCCACTGCAGTACCTGCATGCCTCCCAGGCTGCCGCCGATCACCGCGGCGAAGCGCTCGATGCCCAGCCGGTCGGCCAGCCGCGTCTGACTGTTTACCCAGTCTTCCACGGTCATGATCGGGAAGTCGGGCCCCCACTGTTGCCCTGTCGCCGGATTCTCGCTGGTGGGGCCGGTGCTGCCGTGGCAGCCGCCGAGGTTGTTCAGCGAGACCACGAAGAAGCGCTCGGTGTCGATCGACTTGCCGGGGCCGATATGCGCATCCCACCAGCCCGGCTTGCGCTCGTCCGTCGCGTGGTAGCCGGCCGCATGGTGGTGGCCGGAGAGGGCATGGCAGATCAGGATGGCATTGGAGCGCTCGGCATTGAGGGTGCCGTAGGTCTCGTACACCAGGTCATAGGCCGGCAGCGTCCTGCCGCAGGCCAGGGCCAGGGGGTCGTCGAAGTGCGCCGTCTCGGGCGTCACCAGGCCGACCGAATCGCGGGGGAACTCGGGCATCAGTCGTGTCGTGTCCAGTCGTGGGTGTCGGCCGGCCTCACAGGCCGACCAGGGCACCGGCGATGCCGGCGGCACGGGTCAGCGAGCCCACCACGATACCATCGATCAGGCTGATGGCGATGAACACCACGATGGGCGAGAGGTCGATCATGCCCAGCGGCGGGATCACCTTGCGCACCGGCGCCATGATCGGCTCCACCAGCTGCATCACCAGCAGGGCGCCAGGGTGACTGGCCTGGGGGGCCACCCAGCTGAGGATGATCATCACGATCAGGGCGAAGAAGTAGATCTTGAGGATGGCGTTGGCGATGGCGGCCACGGAGCCGATCGCCACGCCGGCGATGGGTGCCATGCCGAAGCCGGCGATCTGCAGGATCACGATGATGGCGACCGCCTTGATGACGAAGGCCGTGGCCAGGGTGGCCAGGTCGAAACGCCCCATCACCGGCCCCAGGAAGCCCTGGAAGGGGCGTACCGCCGGCTGGGTGACCTTCACCACCGACTGGCTGATGGGGTTGTAGTAGTCGGCCCGAGATGCCTGCAGCAGGAAGCGCAGCATCAGCAGGAAGATGTAGATGTTGATCAGGGTGTTCACCAGCAGCAGGCCGGCGCTTCCCAGTTGACTGCCCATCGGGGCTCCTCCATGTCCTTGAAACGTCGTCGTGTCAGCCCGCGTGCCTGCCGGGCTGCCGGGTCAGCGCTTGCCGAGCTCGTCGGCCATCTCGCGGGCGCGGTCGGCGCAGGCGGTCATCGCCTCGGCCATGATACGGCGCAGGCCGGCCTCCTCGAGGTGCTCGATGGCCCGCTCGGTGGTGCCGCCGGGCGACATCACGTTGCGCTTGAGTTCGGCGGGGGGCTTGTCGCTCGCGAGCGCCATCTTCGCCGCGCCCAGGGCGGTCTGCATGGCCAGCCGCCGGGCGGTGTCGGCGGGCAGGCCCAGCGTCATGCCGGCTTCCTCCATGGCCTCGAACATCAGGAAGAAATAGGCTGGGGCGCTGCCCGAGACGGCGGTGACCGCATCGAGCAGGGCCTCGTCGTCGACCCACTCCACCAGACCCACGGCCTCCATCAGCTCGGTGGCGAGCCGGCGCTGGGCATCGTCGACGTGGGCATTGGCGAAGAGCCCGGCGGCCCCGGCACCGACCAGCGCGGGGGTGTTGGGCATGCAGCGCACCACCGGCAGGTCGCCGCCCAGCCAGTGTTCCAGGGTCTCGGCGGGCAGGCCCGCCGCCACCGAGACGATCAGCGGCCGGCGCGTCTGGACGGCGTCGCGCATCTTCTCGCAGACCTCGCGCATGATCTGCGGCTTTACCGCCAGCACCACCACGTCGGACTCGGCGACCGCCGCGGCATTGTCGGTCGCGGTCTGGATGCCCAGCCGTTGGCGCAGCGGGGCGAGGATATCGTCGCTGGGGGAGGTGGCCGTGATGTCGTCGGGCGAGAAGCCGCTCTCGATCATCCCGCCGATGATGGCGCCGGCCATGTTGCCGGCGCCGATGAAGGTGACTCTGCTGGCCATGGGATCTGTCCTGTGTCGGTCGACGAATGTGGCCGGCGTGGTTCTCCGGCGTCTGGTGGTTGTCAATCTCGTGCGGTTCGCTCCCCGAAGATCGCGGTGCCCAGGCGGACCAGGGTGGCCCCCTCGAGAACGGCGGCTTCCAGGTCGGCGGACATGCCCATCGAGAGGGTGTCCAGGGGCGCCTCGGGAAGGCGCTCGTGCAGGTCCTCGAGGGCCTCACGCAGGCGGGCGAAGGGCGCTCGCTGGGCATTCAGCCCCTCGGCCGGCGCGGGAATCGCCATCAGCCCGCGCAGGCGCAGGTGCGGCATCGCCTGGACTGCCTCGGCCAGGGCCGGCAGTGCCTCGAGCGAGACGCCGGACTTGCTCGCCTCGTCGCTGATGTTGACCTGCAGGCAGACGTCCAGCGGGCCGAGCGCCTCGGGGCGTTGATCATTCAGACGCCGGGCGATCTTCTCACGGTCTACGCTATGCACCCAGGCAAAGTGCTCGGCCACGTCGCGGGTCTTGTTGGATTGCAGCGGACCGATGAAATGCCAGACGATGGGGTCCAGGTCCGCCAGCTCGGCCTGCTTGTCCAGGGCTTCCTGGACATAGTTCTCGCCGAACTCGCGCTGGCCCAGGTGCCAGGCCTCGCGGATCATGGCGGCGGGCTTGGTCTTGCTGACGGCCAGCAGCCGGGCGGCATCGGCGGGTCGGCCGGCGGCATCCAGCGCGTCGGCAAGCCGGGTGCGGGCGGCGGCCAGGGACTCGGAAAGTACCAGGTCCGTCATGTCTGAGTGTCTGTCATACTGGTCATACTGAAGGGAACCTTATCCCGGGAGCAGGGGAAACGCATGGATATTACCGAACTGCTGGCATTCTCGGCAAAACAGAACGCCTCGGACCTCCACCTCTCGGCGGGCCTGCCGCCGATGATCCGCGTCGATGGCGACATCCGCCGGCTCAACGTGCCGGCCATGGAGGACCGCGAGGTCCGCAAGCTGATCTACGACATCATGGCGGACCGTCAGCGCCGCGACTACGAGGAGTTCTTCGAGACCGACTTTTCCTTCGAGGTGCCGGGCGTCTCGCGCTTCCGTGTCAACGTCTTCAACCAGGCCCGCGGCGCCGGGGCGGTGTTCCGTACCATCCCCACCGAGGTGCTGACCCTGGAGGACCTGGGCATGGGCCCGGTCTTCCGTCAGCTCTCCATGCTGCCCCGCGGCCTGGTGCTGGTCACCGGCCCCACCGGCTCGGGCAAGAGCACCACGCTGGCGGCGATGATCGACTACATCAACGACAATCGCTTCGAGCACATCCTCACCATCGAGGACCCGGTGGAGTTCGTGCACCGCAGCAAGCGCTGCCTGGTCAACCAGCGCGAGGTGCACCGCGATACCCATGGCTTCGCCCCGGCACTGCGCAGTGCCCTGCGCGAGGACCCGGACATCATCCTGGTCGGCGAGCTGCGTGACCTGGAGACGATCCGGCTGGCCCTCACCGCGGCCGAGACCGGCCACCTGGTGTTCGGTACCCTGCATACCACCTCCGCGGCCAAGACCATCGACCGGATCATCGACGTCTTTCCCGGCGAGGAGAAGTCCATGGTGCGCTCGATGCTCTCCGAGTCATTGCAGGCGGTGATCTCCCAGGCCCTGCTCAAGCGCCAGGGCGGCGGCCGGGTGGCGGCCCACGAGATCCTCGTGGCCACCGCGGCGGTGCGTAACCTGATCCGCGAGGACAAGGTGGCGCAGATCTACTCGGCGATCCAGACCGGCGGCAACCTGGGCATGCAGACCCTGGACGCCTCGCTGGCGCGCCTGGTGGCGGACAACATGGTGGCGCGCGAGGAGGCCCAGGCGAAGGCCAAGGGCGTGCTGGCGAGCTGAGGACGCGACAACGATAACAAGGAGCAGGGACATGACGGCAAAAGAGTGGCTCTACCAGCTGCTGGACATCATGGTGCAGAAGGAGGCGTCGGATCTGCTGATCTCGGTGAACGCGCCGCCGACCCTGAAGATGGCCGGCCAGCTTACCCCCCTGGGCGACCAGGGGCTCAGCGTGGCGCAGGTCACCGAACTGGTCGGTGCCTCGATCCCCGATGCGGTGCTGGAACGCTTCCGCGTCGAGCACGAGGCCAACTTCGCGCTGAGCCTCAAGGACAAGGGGCGCTTTCGCGTCAGTGCCTTCCAGCAGCGCAACCAGATGGCCATGGTGATCCGGCGCATCGGTTTCGAGATTCCCCACCTGGAGGAGCTGTCGCTACCCTCCACGCTCGGCGAGCTGGCCAACAACAAGCGCGGCCTGGTGTTCGTGGTCGGGGGGACGGGAACCGGCAAGTCGACCACCCTGGCGTCGATGATCCAGCAGCGCAACGAGACCCTCGGCGGGCACATCATCAGCGTCGAGGATCCCATCGAGTACGTGCATCCGCACCGCAAGGCGATCATCAACCAGCGCGAGGTCGGCATCGACACCGAATCCTTCGAGGTGGCGCTGAAGAACACCCTGCGCCAGGCACCGGACGTGATCCTGATCGGCGAGGTGCGTACCCGGGAGACCATGGAGCATGCCCTGACCTTCGCCGAGACCGGCCACCTCTGCCTGGCCACCCTGCACGCCAACAACGCCAACCAGGCCCTGGACCGGATCATCAACTTCTTTCCCATCGAGCGACACTCCCAGGTGTGGCTCGACCTCTCGCTCAACCTTCGCGCCATTGTCGCCCAGCAGCTGCTGCCCACGGTGGACGGCGGGCGCTGCCCGGCCATCGAGATCATGCTCAAGTCGCCGCTGATCGGTGACCTGGTGCGCAAGGGGGAGGTCTCCGAGATCAAGAACGTCATGGCCCGCTCGCGGGACCTCGGCATGCAGACCTTCGACCAGGCGCTCTTCGATCTCTTCAAGGCCGGCAAGATCACCGAGGAGGTGGCGCTGGTGCACGCCGATTCGGCCAATGACCTGCGCATGATGATCAAGTACGGCGACGAGAGCAGTGAGGGCGTGGCCGGGGCCAGGGAGGCGGCCAGCCACCTGTCGCTGCGCGGCGAGGACGACTTTTAGGGCGCCCGGCGGATCAGGAGGCGTAGACCCCGCCCAGTACCCGGGGACCGGTGGCGCCGGTTACCGAGGGCAGGTTGCCGGGCAGCCCGGCGAGCCGCCGCCACGCCAGCCAGGCGAAGGCGCCGGCCTCGAGCCACTCGGCGGGCCAGCCCCAGTCCTCCCCGGGAAGCAGCGGCGTCTCGGGCAGCCGGCGGGCCAGGCGGGAGAGCAGGTCAGGGTTGCGGGCGCCGCCGCCGCAAGGCACCAGCACCGCGGCCGGCGGGGCGTCGAGACGCTCCCGGCCCATCTCCACGCCCAGGGCCACGCTGGCCGCGGTCAGCTCGGCCAGGGTGGCCTGGACGTCCTGCGGTGCCTCTCCACCCTGCAGGTGTCCCTGCAGCCAGTCCAGGTGGAAGAGCTCCCGGCCCGTGCTGCGTGGCGGTGGCAGGTGGAAAAAAGGCTCCGCCAGCAGGCGCTCCAGCAGCGCCTCGTCGACCCGTCCCGAGGCCCCCCAGGCGCCGCCGGCATCGAAGCGTCCCCCGCGGTGCCGGGCATGCCAGGCATCCAGCAGGGCATTGGCCGGGCCGGTGTCGAAGCCCAGCGGCGCGCGTTCGTCCTCGGCGGGCGGCAGCAGGGTCAGGTTGGCGAAGCCGCCGAGGTTGAGCACCAGGCGCCATTCGCCGGGTGCCCGGAACAGCGCCTCATGGAAGGCCGGGGCCAGGGGCGCGGCCTGGCCGCCGGCGGCCAGGTCGCGACGTCGGAAGTCGGCCACCACCGGGCGACCGGTGAGCTCGGCCAGCAGGCTCGGGTTGTCGAGCTGCAGCGTATAGGCCGGGCCGCCGTCATGGCCCCTTGGGGCGTGCTCGATGGTCTGGCCATGGCTGCCGATGGCCGAGATGGCCTCTCTCTCCACTCCACTCAAGGCGATCAGTGCCTCGACGGCCGCGGCCTGCAGGCGGCAGAAGGCGTCCTCGGCGGCCGCCAGTTCGGCAAAGGCCAGCCGATCGGCATGGCACAGCCGCCACAGCTGGTCGCGCAGTGTCTCGGGCATCGGCGTCTCATGGGTGGCGACCAGGCGGGGCGCGCCACCCTCCCGGATCTCGACGAGGGCGGCGTCGATGCCGTCGAGGCTGGTGCCTGACATCAGGCCGATGAAGAGGCTCATGGGGACTCCCGGGCGGGCTCAACCGTGGATGGCCGGACATGGTAACATCCCCGACCATTCGACTACCGAGTGCCCGCGGGGTCGCGGGCCGCCTGCTGAGTGGAGAGGAGACAATGACCGATGTTGCTGGCGCCCTGGCGCTGCTGAAGCGCGGCACCCACGAGATCCTGCTCGAGGAGGAGCTGGTCAAGAAGCTGGAGTCCGGGCGCACGTTGCGCATCAAGGCGGGCTTCGACCCCACCGCGCCGGACCTGCATCTGGGGCACAGCGTCCTGCTGACCAAGATGCGTCAGTTCCAGGACCTGGGCCACGAGGTCATCTTCCTGATCGGTGACTTTACCGGCCGCATTGGGGACCCCACCGGCAAGAACGTGACGCGCAAGCCACTCACCGAGGAAGAGGTCAAGGCCAACGCCCAGACCTACAAGGAGCAGGTGTTCAAGATCCTCGACCCCGAGAAGACCGAGGTGCGCTTCAATGCCGAGTGGTTCTCCGCCATGAGCGCGGCCGACATGATCGAGCTGGCCGGGCAGAGCACCGTGGCGCGCATGCTCGAGCGCGACGACTTCGACAAGCGCTACAGCGCGGGGCAGCCGATCTCCATCCACGAGTTCCTCTATCCCCTGGTGCAGGGCTACGACTCCGTGGCGCTCAAGGCCGACGTGGAGCTTGGCGGTACCGACCAGAAGTTCAACCTGCTGATGGGTCGCGAGGTTCAGAAGCACTTCGGCCAGGCGCCCCAGGTCGTGATCACCATGCCGCTGCTCGAGGGCCTGGACGGCGTGCAGAAGATGTCCAAGTCACTGGGCAACTATGTCGGGGTCGACGAGGCGCCGGGGGCGATGTTCAACAAGCTGGTCTCCATGCCCGACAGCCTGATGTGGCGCTACTTCGAGCTGCTCTCGCTCAAGCCCAACGAGGAGATCGAGGCGCTCAAGCGTGATGCCGAGGCCGGTGCCAATCCCCGTGACATCAAGATGATCCTCGCCCGGGAGCTGATCGCTCGCTATCACGGCGAGGAGGCGGCGGCCAACGCTCACCGCTCTGCCGGCAACCAGCTCGCCGAGGGGGAGTTGCCCGAGGACCTGCCCGAGGTCGAGGTCGACTTCGAGGGCAGCGCCCAGGCCCCCATCGCCGCGGTGCTGAACCGCTCGGGGCTGGCCAACAACAGCGCCCAGGCCAAGGACATGCTCGGCAACGGCCGGGTCAAGGTGGATGGCGACGTGGTCCAGCGCGACCACATGCTGGAGTGCGGGCGAAGCTATGTCATCCAGGCGGGCAAGAAACGCTATGCTCGAGTGACCATCGCCTGACAGCTGTCGGCAAGCCTGCCCACGACGCCCGCCCCGCGCGGGCGTTGTCGTCTCTGCCCGTGGGGCATTTCATCCACAGGCGGTCGGTGCGAAGGGGCTGTGGACGGCCTGGTCGTCACCGCTCGTTCACGCGCTGTTCATTGCCGTGACATTTTTCTTCCCGAGGGCCTTGCACGCCCTCGGGATAATCCGTAAAGTACGCATCCGCTGCCGGCGACGGGCACACGTTGCAGGCGGTAATGATTGGCACAAGTGGTTGTTTCTGTTTGGGTTTTTCGAAGCCCTCTCGAGAAAAACGAGATTGACAGAGCAGCCAGATGCAGTAGAATGCATCGCCACACCGACCGGCCAGTCGCCGGCTCGGATGATCGGAAGTCGCTGCTTCATCGCACGCTTCAGGGTCGCCGAGCAGGGCTTGACAGCAGCGGCCGAATCGGTAAAATATCGCTTCCTTGCAGCGGCGTCGCAACGGCCTTTGGGTCGCGACCAAAGCGAGATGCTCTTTAACAATCGATCAGGTAATTCATGTGGGCGCTTGTCGGGATGTCGGTGACCAGTCACTGCAACATTCAAGGCAAGCGACTCGTCAAATGAGACGTTTGAACCTTGAGCCAGGTTTGGTTCCACCTTAGGAACTATCAGACTTTAAACTGAAGAGTTTGATCATGGCTCAGATTGAACGCTGGCGGCAGGCCTAACACATGCAAGTCGAGCGGAAACGATGGAGCTTGCTCCAGGCGTCGAGCGGCGGACGGGTGAGTAATGCATAGGAATCTGCCCGGTAGTGGGGGATAACCTGGGGAAACCCAGGCTAATACCGCATACGTCCTACGGGAGAAAGCAGGGGATCTTCGGACCTTGCGCTATCGGATGAGCCTATGTCGGATTAGCTTGTTGGTGAGGTAATGGCTCACCAAGGCGACGATCCGTAGCTGGTCTGAGAGGATGATCAGCCACATCGGGACTGAGACACGGCCCGAACTCCTACGGGAGGCAGCAGTGGGGAATATTGGACAATGGGCGCAAGCCTGATCCAGCCATGCCGCGTGTGTGAAGAAGGCTTTCGGGTTGTAAAGCACTTTCAGTGAGGAAGAAGGCCTTGGGGCCAATACCCCCGAGGAAGGACATCACTCACAGAAGAAGCACCGGCTAACTCCGTGCCAGCAGCCGCGGTAATACGGAGGGTGCGAGCGTTAATCGGAATTACTGGGCGTAAAGCGCGCGTAGGTGGCTTGATAAGCCGGTTGTGAAAGCCCCGGGCTCAACCTGGGAACGGCATCCGGAACTGTCAGGCTAGAGTGCAGGAGAGGAAGGTAGAATTCCCGGTGTAGCGGTGAAATGCGTAGAGATCGGGAGGAATACCAGTGGCGAAGGCGGCCTTCTGGACTGACACTGACACTGAGGTGCGAAAGCGTGGGTAGCAAACAGGATTAGATACCCTGGTAGTCCACGCCGTAAACGATGTCGACTAGCCGTTGGGGTCCTAGAGACCTTTGTGGCGCAGTTAACGCGATAAGTCGACCGCCTGGGGAGTACGGCCGCAAGGTTAAAACTCAAATGAATTGACGGGGGCCCGCACAAGCGGTGGAGCATGTGGTTTAATTCGATGCAACGCGAAGAACCTTACCTACCCTTGACATCGTGCGAACTTTCCAGAGATGGATTGGTGCCTTCGGGAACGCACAGACAGGTGCTGCATGGCTGTCGTCAGCTCGTGTTGTGAAATGTTGGGTTAAGTCCCGTAACGAGCGCAACCCTTGTCCCTATTTGCCAGCGATTCGGTCGGGAACTCTAGGGAGACTGCCGGTGACAAACCGGAGGAAGGTGGGGACGACGTCAAGTCATCATGGCCCTTACGGGTAGGGCTACACACGTGCTACAATGGCCGGTACAAAGGGTTGCGAAGCCGCGAGGTGGAGCTAATCCCGAAAAGCCGGTCTCAGTCCGGATCGGAGTCTGCAACTCGACTCCGTGAAGTCGGAATCGCTAGTAATCGTGAATCAGAATGTCACGGTGAATACGTTCCCGGGCCTTGTACACACCGCCCGTCACACCATGGGAGTGGACTGCACCAGAAGTGGTTAGCCTAACTTCGGAGGGCGATCACCACGGTGTGGTTCATGACTGGGGTGAAGTCGTAACAAGGTAGCCGTAGGGGAACCTGCGGCTGGATCACCTCCTTAAACGACCAGTCCCGGCACCCGGCAAGTGTCCACAATGAATTACCTGATCGACCAGAGCAAAAGACTGTTTGGGT
>NZ_JASCQQ010000009.1:0-200420 GCF_030012485.1 Halomonas rhizosphaerae | reverse complement strand
GGTCGACGGGGCGGATCAGGGTCGACCATCAGCGGCCATAGACGGCCACGTCCGATTCGCTCACCTCCTCACCGACCCGGGCCACCTCCGCGAGGAAGGCATCGACCTTGTCGGCCTCGATGCCGAAGTCGTTGACGATCCAGTCCCTCCATGCGGGCGTGGCGACCTCCGACATGCGCGCCCGCTCCTCGGGGGGCATGATGTAGCACTCCTCGAAGCGCTCGCAGGACTCCTCCCAGCTGGCCGTGGCCAGCGCCCCGGACATGCCGTGGCCGATGGCGACGGCCTCGCGGGCGGAGGTGACGATGGCCTCCTGCTGCGCCTCGGTCAGGCTCTGGAACCACTCCTCGCTGACCAGCCAGGCGGCGCTGTTGTAGACATGGCCGGTCAAGGTGGTGTAGTCCGTCACCTCGTCGAAGTTGTAGGTGGTGTTGAGCACCGGGGCGTTGAACTGGCCGTCGGCGAGGCCCGTCTCCAGGGCGGTGATCACCTCACCCCAGGGCAGCGGCGTGGCCGAGGCGCCCAGCGACTTCATGATGGCCACGTGCCCCGGGTTCTCCTCGGTGCGGATATTGAGCCCCTCGAGGTCCTCCACGGTCTTGATCAGGCGCTCGTTGTTGGTGAAGGCCACGAAGCCGCCACCGTCATCGAAGGTGCCCAGGTAGCGCATGTCGGCCTCCTCGATGGTCCCCGACATGAAGTCGGCGAACCACTCGCTGTCGAAGAAGGTCCAGGCCTGGCGCCAGTTATCGAAGATGAAGGGGGCGGTCATCAGCTGATAGTCGTCATAGAAGGACGACATGGCCCCGGTGGTGATGATGGTGGACTGCAGGGTCCGGCCGCCCTGGACCTCGGACCCGGTCTCCACCTCGGAACCCAGCTGGCTGTTGCCGAAGATCGACACGGTGATCTCGCCATCGGTCCGGGTCTCGACCAGGTTCTTGAAATGCACCAGCGCCGGATAGACCTCGTTGTTGCTCATGTCCTCCGGGAGGATGGTGGCGATGGCCATTTCCGTGGACTGGGCCTGCACCTGGGTGCTGGCGATGGCCAGCGGTAGAGCGGCCAGCGCCAGGGCACCGGGGAGAGTCTTCGCTTTCATGGTCAACCTCGCGTCGTCTTGTCATTATCGTGACCCTGTCTCGCCCTCCCAGCAGAGGACACAACGAGACAGCTGACCTTCAGACTAGGTCGACTCTGGCCCGCCTGCTTGCCCGCAACTGCGATGCTCTTGCCCGAGACTCGGGAATGCCTGGCCCTCACGGCGCGCCCGGGAGGGCGAGACGGCGAAGCGTCGGCGGTAGGCGCGGGAGAAACTGCCCTGGTCGCGAAAGCCCACCAGGGAGGCGATGTGGCCGAGACTCAGGCCGCTGTGGGTGACCAGGGCTCGGGCGTGATCCAGGCGCCGGCGCTGGACATAGGCGAGCGGGGTCACGCCGGTCAGCTCCCGGAAGCAGGCGTGGAAGTGGCCCGCGCTCAGGGCGCAGAGCGCGGCCAGCTGCTCGACGCGGATCTCGTCCGCCAGGTGTCGGTCGATCCAGGCGTCCAGGCGCGCCAGGTCGAGGCGCTCGCTAGCCCCCGGGCTGGCAGCCATGCCGGCACCCGCGGACAGGGGGTCGGACTCGAGGTGGAGATAGAGGGCCCGCAGCAGCAGCGCGGCGATCTCGCTGTGCAGGGCCGGACAGCACTCGAGTTGCTGCATCAGGCTTGCCGCCAGGCGGTTGAGGCGTGGCGGCACGGCGAAGAAGCGCGATCGCTCGAAGAGGCGCCCGATGGCCTCGCCATCGCGCAGGGCCGGCAGGCTCGAGGCAGGAATGTCGAGCACGAAGGTGCGGTTGCGACCATCACCCCGATAGTCATGGTGGCGGCCGCAGGGAATCAGGCAACCCCGGCTGCCGGTGATCCGATCCCCCCGCCCCTCGATGGAGAGCTCGGTGGCCCCGCGGGTGGCGAGGATCAGCTGGTGGTGGTCATGGGCATGAGCCACGTGCTCCTGGCCCAGGGTGGCGGCGCGAAGATCGAGCAGGGTCATCTGGGTATCGCCTTCCAGTCGCCATCGACAGCGTCAACATGGCGTGACGCAAGGTGGAAAGCAAGTCGGGTGGGAGGGCCTAGTGATCACTCCCGAGCCCCTTCGATGCCCTGGACCACATAGTCCCGCGCCACGCCGATGTGGTAATCGATGGCCTCGCGACAGCGCGGAGCATCGCCGCTGGCCAACGCATCGAGCAGCAGGTGATGGCTCTCGGCAATGGAGTCCGGCGCCTCGTGGGTCTTGGTGATCAGGGTGATGCACAGCCGCAGCTCGTGGGCCAGGTCATCGAAGGTCCTGAGCAGGCGGCGGTTTCCTGCCGAGGCGATCAGCAGGCGATGGAAGGCCAGGTCCGCTTCGATGCGCCGGCTCTCGTCGCCGCTGCCCGACGCCTCGCACAGCACCTCGACCTGTCGCCGCAGTGCCGGCAGGGCCCCGGACGGACAGGACCCGGCGAGCCGCTCCATGGCATGGCGTTCCAGGCAGAGCCGGAGGTCGAAGATGTCGGCGAGCTCTCCGGCATCCAACGCCCGCACGAAGAAGCCACGCCGGGGCTGGGAGACCAGCAGGCCGCGACTCTCCAGGAGCCGCGCTGCCTCACGGACCGGCGCGCGGCTGACCCCGAGGTCGCGGGCCAGTTGCACCTCGGACAACCGTTCGCCGGGGGCGAAGCGCTGGCCGATGATGGCCTGGGTCAGGTAGTCGGCCACCTGGTCCACCAGGTTTCGCTGCTGGATGAAGGCGGCGGGCGTGACGACTGGGGATGCGGGCATGCGGCTCGGACTCGCGTCGGGAAGGCTTCCCTCCCAGTATGGCCAAGGGGCGCCGCTTGTCGACCGTCGATTGACGACTGTCGACAGCTCGAGAGGTGCCTGCTAGCTTCATCCGAGTGACTGCCCATTGCCAACAACAATCGCCACAACGGGGACAGCATCATGAAGACACCACTGGCCATCGCCCTTGCCGCCGCGGCCATCACCGCCCCCTCCGCCTTCGCCGACGAGCCCAAGGCCGGCGGGGTCATCGACACCATCATCCAGCCCGAGCCGCCGGGCCTGGTGCTGGGCATGATCCAGAACGCCCCGACCCGCACGGTCGCCGGCAACATCTACGAAGGCCTGCTGCGCTATACCACCGACCTGGAGCCCCAACCCCAGCTCGCAGAATCCTGGGAGGTCAGCGACGACGGACGCACCTGGACCTTCCACCTGCGCGAGGATGTCACCTGGCACGATGGCGAGCCCTTCACCGCCGAGGACGTGGTGTTCTCCGCCGATGTCTTCCACCGCGAGCTCAACCCCAGCGCCCGTGCCGTGCTGCAGCATGTGGAATCCATCGAAGCCACCGACGACCACACCGTGGTCTTCACTCTCGAGAAGCCCTTCGGCCCCTTCCTGATCTCCTTCGAGGCGGGGACCTTCACCATGGTGCCCAAGCACATCTACGAGGGCACCGAGTTCCGCGACAACGAGGCCAACAACCATCCCATCGGCACCGGCCCCTTCAAGTTCGACAACTGGGACCGCGGCACCGTCATCCAGCTGGTGAAGAACGAGGACTACTACGAGGAGGACCTGCCCTACCTCGACGGCATCAACTGGCACATCATCCCCGATGGCGCCTCCCGCGCGGTCGCCTACGAGAACGGCACCGTCGACGTGCTGCCCTACGGCACCGTCGAGAACTTCGACATCCCGCGCCTCACCGAACTGGACAACACCTGCGTGACCGAGCAGGGCCACGAGTACTTCAGCCCCTTCGCCATGCTGTGGATGAACAACCGCGAGGGCCCCACGGCCGACAAGCGCTTCCGGCAGGCGGTCATGTACGCCATGGATCGCCAGTTTGCCCGCGACGTGCTGTGGAATGGCCTGGGCCAGGTACCGCTGGGGGCGTTCGGCTCCAACGCCAGGTTCCAGAACGATGACCTGGAGCCCTACGACCACGACCCGGACCGCGCCCGCGAGCTACTCGACGAGATGGGGTATGACGGCGAGGAGGTCCGCCTGCTGCCGCTGCCCTATGGCGAGACCTGGACGCGCTGGGCCGAGGCCGTGCAGCAGAATCTCAAGGAGGTCGGCATCAACGTGCGCACCGAGGCCACCGACGTGGGCGGCTGGAACCAGCGCCTCGGCGACTGGGACTACGACCTCGCCTTCACCTACCTCTACCAGTATGGCGACCCGGCACTCGGCATCTCGCGCACCTACCTCTCCAGCAACATCGAGAAGGGCTCGCCCTGGAACAACGTCGAGGGCTACGAGAACGAGCGGGTCGACGAGCTGTTCAACCAGGCCGCAACGGCCTTTCCGGACGAGGAGCGCGAGGCGCTCTATCACGAGGTCCAGGAGATCCTCCAGGAGGACGTGCCGGTGGGCTGGCTGCTGGAACTCGGCTTCCCGACCATCTACCGCTGTGACGTCAAGGACCTGGTGACCTCGGGCGTGGGCGTCAATGACGGCTTCAAGGACGCCTGGCTCGACAGGTAAGCCATGCGGGGCGGCCCTCACGGCCGCCCCTGCGCCGTTCCACCGCGTCCCACGTCGCCAGGGGGTAATGGCATGCTCTATGTCAGGCTGATCGCGTCACGGCTGCTCAAGGCCGTGATCGTGCTGTTCATGATCATCATCTTAAACTTCTTCCTCATCCAGATGGCGCCGGGCGACCCGGCCGCCATCCTGGCCGGCGAGGCCGGGGCCACCGATGCGGAGTTCCTGCGCCAGCTGACCGAGCGCTTCGGCCTGGACCAGCCGCTCCACGTGCAGCTGTGGCGCTATGTCTCCGGCGTGGCCATGCTTGATTTCGGCTTTTCCTACCGCCAGCAGGTGCCGGTGCTCGACCTGATCCTGGCTCGCTTGCCGGCCACCCTGCTGCTCACCGGCACCGCCTTCGTGCTGTCGCTGGTGCTGGGCATCGTCGCCGGCTCGCTGGCCGCGGCCCGGGTCAAGAAGCCCTCGGGCTCGATCATCATGGCCCTGGCGCTGATCTTCTACGCTACCCCGCTGTTCTGGGTCGCATTGATGGCCGTGGTGCTGTTCTCGGTCTATCTCGACTGGCTGCCGGCCTACGGCATGTACACCGTGGGCGCGGGCCTGGAGGGGTTCGCCCTCGCCCTGGACGTCGGCAAGCACCTCATCCTGCCGGCCACCACGCTCGCGCTGTTCTTCATGGCCATCTACACCCGCATGACGCGGGCGTCGATGCTCGAGGCCGCCCAGCAGGACTTCGTCAAGACGGCACGCGCCAAGGGCCTGAAGAACAGCGTCATCCAGCGACGCCACATCCTGCGCAACGCCCTGCTGCCGATCATCACCCTGGCCGGCCTGCAGGCGGGGCAGATGGTCGGCGGGGCCATCCTCACCGAGACGGTCTTCGCCTGGCCCGGCATCGGCCGGTTGATGTTCGAGGCCCTGCAGCAACGCGACTACAACCTGCTGCTGGGCATCTTCTTCTTCTCGGCGGCCCTGGTGATCGTCTTCAACATCATCACCGACCTCGTCTACCGCCTGGCCGACCCGCGCATCAAGGAGGCGTCATGAGCTTCTTCGCCCGCTTCGCCCAGAACCGCGGCGCCCTGGTGGGCCTGATCATCCTGATGGCGATCATCCTGATGGCCATCCTGGCCCCGCTGCTGTTCCCCGAATCGCCCTGGCGCATGGTCCAGCGCCCCTTCCTGCCGCCGCTCGAGACGGAAGGCTTCCCGCTGGGTACCGACACCATGGGACGCAACGTCGCGGCCGGCCTGATGCACGGCGCCTGGGTCTCGCTGCTGATCGGGCTGGTCTCGACCACGGTGGCCCTGGCGATCGGCGTGCCGCTGGGGGCCATTGCCGGCTACTACGGGGGCCTCGTCGACGACGCCCTGATGCGCTTCACCGAGTTCTTCCAGACCATCCCCAACTTCGCCCTGGCCATCGTGCTGGTCGCGATCATGCAGCCCAGCATCACCTCCATCGTGCTGGCCATCGCCATCGTCAGCTGGCCGCCGGTGGCGCGCCTGGTGCGCGCCGAGTTCCTGTCACTGCGACACCGCGAGTACGTGGAAGCCGCCCGGCTGGTGGGCCAGACCAACGCCACCATCATCCTGCGTCAAATCCTGCCCAATACCCTGTCACCGATCATCGTGCTGGCCTCGCTGATGGTGGCGACGGCCATCCTGCTGGAGTCCGCCCTTTCCTTCCTCGGCCTGGGCGACCCCAACGTGATGTCCTGGGGCTACATGATCGGGGCGGCACGCACGGTGATCCGTCAGGCCTGGTGGCTGAGCTTCTTCCCCGGTGTGGCGATCCTGCTCACCGTGCTGGCACTCAACCTGGTGGGCGAAGGCCTCGACGACGCTCTCAACCCCAAGCTCGCCCGGGAACGTTCATGAGCGGTGGCGAAGGAGAATCCCATGACTGACACCCTGCTGAGCATTCGCCACCTGAGCATTGCCCTGCCGCACGGTGCCGATCGCGACTTCGCCGTGGAGGACGTCAGCTATGACGTGGCACGCGGCGAGATCATGTGCGTGGTCGGCGAGTCCGGCTCCGGCAAGTCGATGGCCGCCAATGCCCTCATGGGCCTGCTGCCCAAGGGGGTGCGGGCCACCGCTGGCGAGGTGGTGTTCGATGGCCAGGATCTGCTCCAGCTCACCGAGACGCAGCACCGTGCCCTGCGCGGGCTGCGTATCGGCATGATCTTCCAGGAGCCGATGACCGCCCTCAATCCGCTGATGCGGGTCGGCGCCCAGATCGGAGAAGTGTTCGAGGCCCACAACAGGCTGACCCCGCGCGAGCGACAGGCCCGTGCCCTGGAGCTGCTGACGGAAGTGGGCATCCCCCAGCCCGAGAAGGCCATCCGCGCCTATCCCTTCGAGCTCTCCGGCGGCCAACGCCAGCGGGTGATGATCGCCATGGCCCTGGCGCTCGAGCCGGAGCTGCTGATCGCCGACGAACCCACCACGGCGCTGGACGTCACCACCCAGGCACAGATCCTCGACCTGATCGGCGACCTCCAGCGTCGCCACGGCATGGCCGTGATGTTCATCACCCACGATTTCGGCGTGGTGGCCGAGATCGCGACCCGGGTCTGCGTGATGCGCGAGGGGCGCATCGTCGAACTCGGTGAGGCCCGGGAGGTGCTGGAACATCCCCGGCACGACTATACCCGGGCGCTGATCGAGGCGATTCCCAGCAACGCCATGCCCGCCGCCCGCGAGGCCGACCAGAGTGCCCCGCTGCTCGAGGTGCGTCACCTGCAGAAGGTCTTCCGCTCCCGCGGAGGCCTCTTCAAGCCCTCGCGTGAGGTCCATGCCCTGGACGACGTCAGCTTCACCATGGCACGCGGCGAGACGGTGGGCATCGTCGGCGAGTCGGGCTCCGGCAAGTCGACCCTGGGACGCTGCGTGGTTCGCCTGGAGCGGCCCGACAGCGGTGAATTGCTGCTCGACGGCGTCGACCTCACCAGCCTCAAGGGCGAGATCCTGCGCCGCGAGCGCCGGCGGGTGCAGATGATCTTCCAGGACCCCTATGCCTCGCTCAACCCGCGCACCCGGGTCGGCATGGCCATCGCCCAGGGGCCCATCGCCAACGGCGTGAACCGGCAGCAGGCGCTCAAGGAGGCCGGTGACCTGCTCGACCTGGTCGGCCTGGGCGCCGCCTCGGCCGAACGCTTCCCCCATGAGTTCTCCGGTGGCCAGCGCCAGCGCATCGGCATCGCCCGGGCGCTGGCCCTCAATCCCGAACTGATCGTCGCCGACGAGGCCGTCTCGGCCCTGGACGTCTCCATTCAGGCGCAGATCCTGGAATTGCTCGAGGACCTGAAGCAGAAGCTCTCGCTATCGCTGTTGTTCATCACCCATGACCTGCGCGTCGCCGCCCAGATCTGCGACCACATCATCGTCATGCAGCACGGTCGCATCGTCGAGCACGGCACCGCGGAAGCGGTCTTCCTCTCGCCGCAGGAGGCCTATACCCGCGAACTGCTCGAGGCCATCCCCGGCAGGGCGCAGGTCCTGGCGACCGCCTGACCCACCCGGAGCCTGAACCTGTCATGGAAGCCCTCTTGAAGGAGATCACCGCCATCGTCGGCGCCGCCAACGTCCTCACCGGCGAGGATGTCAGTGCTCGACGCGTCGACTGGCTGACCGGTGCCCCCTGCCGCGCCGGGGCCATCGTGCGACCGGGATCGACCAGGGAGCTCGCCGAGGTGATGCGTGCCTGCCACGCCGCCCGCCAGCCGGTGGTCACCCACGGCGGCCTCACCGGACTCGTGCATGGCACCGAGGCGGGCCCCGATGAGCTGGCCGTGTCGCTTGAGCGCATGACCGCCATCGAAGCCGTCGACCCGGTCAGTGCCACACTCACCGTACAGGCGGGGGCGCCTCTGCAGAGCGTCCAGCAGGCCGCCGAGGCGGTGGGCCTGCAGTTCGCCCTGGACCTGGGTGCCCGCGGCAGCTGCACCATCGGCGGCAATATCGCCACCAATGCCGGCGGCATCCGGGTCATCCGCTACGGCATGATGCGCCAGCAGGTGCTGGGGCTCGAAGCGGTGCTGGCCGACGGCACCGTGGTCAGCTCGATGAACCGCATGCTCAAGAACAATGCTGGCTTCGACCTCAAGCAACTGTTCATCGGCAGCGAGGGGACACTGGGTATCGTCACCCGGGCAGTGCTGCACCTCCAGCCGCCTACCCCGGACGTGCAGACGGCGCTGGTCGCCTGCCCCTCCTTCGAGAGCCTGACCGGCCTGCTGGGCCATCTGGGCCGGCATCTCGGCGGCAGTCTGGCGGCCTTCGAGGCGATGTGGCAGAGCCACTATCGGCTGCTCACCGAGGAGAGCGGCCGGCACACGCCACCGCTCTCCCCCGACGCCCCCTTCTACGTGATCCTCGAATCGCTGGGCAGCGAGCCCCAGAGCCATGGCGCCCAGTTCTCCCTTGCCCTGGAGCGCGCCCTGGAAGACGAGTTGATCAGTGATGCGGTCATCGCCCAGTCCGACGCTCAACGCCAGGCCCTCTGGGCGATACGCGAGGACATCGAGGGGCTGATCCAGGCCCTCTCGCCGCTGCTCACCTTCGACGTCAGCCTGCCGATCGGCGAGATGAATCGCTATGTCACCAGCCTGGAAGCGGCCCTGGCGCGCGACTGGCCTCGGGGACGCATGGTCACCTTCGGCCACCTGGGCGATGGCAACCTGCATATTTCCATCACCGTCGGCAGTGCCGATCCGGCGGCCCGCCGCGCCGTCGAACACCTGGTCTACACACCACTGGCCGAACTTGGCGGCTCGGTGTCGGCCGAGCACGGCATCGGCCTGGAAAAGCGCGACTACCTTGCCCTCTCGCGTACCCCGGAGGAGATCACGCTGATGCATACCCTCAAGCGAGCCCTCGATCCCCACGGGCTGCTCAATCGCCACAAGGTGCTCGCACCGCAGGACGGCTGACCCCTCGATGGCACGCTTCCTCCCTGACCGATTGCCACTCGCGCTCACCCCCCGCCCGATGCTCGGCACGCTGGCCTTGATCCTCGCCATCGGGCTCTTCTGGGGCGGCAACTGGCCGGCGGTGCGCTTCATCCTTCGGGACCTGCCGCCCTTCACCCTGCGCGCCATCGGCTTCTCCGCCGGTGCGCTGGTGCTGCTGGGCTGGGCCCGCTGGCGCGGCCTTCCGCTTCGCGTGGGGGGCAGGGAGTGGCCGTGGCTCGCGGTCACCGGACTGTTCACCATCCTCGGCTTCAACCTGGCGACCGCCTTTGGCCAGCTGCGCATGCCGACCTCCCAGGCGGCGATCATCGCCTTCACCATGCCGTGCTGGGCATTGCTGATGGCCTGGGGGTTGCTCGGCGACAGGATCAGCACACGCCAGTGGCTGGGGCTGGCCACCGGCCAGCTGGGGCTGATCGTGCTGCTCGGGCCCGCAGCGCTGGCGGCGCGGACCGAGGACCTCATTGGCCCCGTCATCATGCTCGGCGCGGCCCTCTCCTGGGCGCTGGGCACCGTGCTGATCAAGCGGCGTGGGCATTGGGAGAGCCACCCGGTGGTGATCACCGGCTGGCAGTTCGCGCTCTGTGCGGCACCGATGATCGGACTGGCGGCTTGGCGGGAGTCGCCGCCACCGCCCGGGGACTGGCTCGACACGACGTGGCTGGCACTCGGCTACCACCTGGTATTCTCGATCTGCCTGGCGCAGATGCTATGGTTTCGCAACGTCAACCGCCTCACCGTGGGGGAGTCCACCACCAGCACCCTGCTCATTCCGGTGGTCGGCGTCGGCAGCGCCAGCCTGCTGCTGGGCGAGCCCCTGACGCTGCAGGTGGTGGTGGCGCTGCTGCTGATCCTCGGCGCCATTGCCGTCGTCCTGCTCGGCAGGCGACGCCTTGACCCCGCCCCGCGACTGACCGACCGTGATTGAATCCCCTCGACCACAGCTGACTGGGAGTTCCCGATGCCCCGCTTTCCCGACCACCTGACCGGCGACGGCCCCACCAACCCCTTCCCCGGGATCCGCGTGCTGGAGCGCCGCCTGGGCCGCGAGATCCCCCACCGCCTGGGCTCCAACGAGGGGCTCGACATGCCCCACCGCGCCCTGCGCGCACACTTCGGCGATGCCATGGTCGAGCATGCCTACTGCTACGGGGATTCGGAGGCGCTGGGCGTGCGCCAGCGGCTCGCCGGGCAGCAGGGCATTGCGCTCGAGGCCCTGCTGGTCGACGCCGGGGCCGACAGCCTGATCGCCCTCGCCCTGCGCACCGTGGCCGAGGCCGGCACCGCCGTGGTGGCCACCGCCGGCACCTACCCCACCTTCGGCTACTTCGCCCGGGGCCAGGGCTGTCGGCTGGTCGAGGTGCCCTACGAGGAGGCGCCGGGCCGCCTCGCCCCGGACCTCGAGGCCCTCTCCGCCGCTGCCCGGCGGGAGCAGGCCCGACTGGTCTACCTCGCCAATCCCGACAACCCCAGCGGCCACCTGCATGACGACGCGGCCGTTCGCCGCCTGCGCGAGACGCTGCCCGACGACTGCTGGCTGTTGCTCGACGAGGCCTACCACGACTTCCGCGAGGATGCCGATTCTCCCTTCGCCCGCGAGGTGCTGCCCGGCGTGATCCGCCTGCGCACACTCTCCAAGGCCCACGGGATGGCGGGGCTGCGCATCGGCTACGCCATCGCCGAGCCCGAGACCCTGGCGATGATGATGAAGGTGCGCATCCACTATGCGGTCTCGACGCTGACCCTGGCCGCCGCCGAGGTGGTGCTGGACCATCCCGACGAGACCCGCGAGCACATCGCCGCGGTGCTGAATCGCCGCGAGCGCCTGACCGAGCACTTCCGCGGGCTCGGCGCCGAGGTGCTGCCCAGCGCCACCAATTTCATCGGCATCCGGTTGCCCAGCGCCGAGCTCGCCGAACGGGTCAACCGCGAACTGCTCGAGGCCGGGCGGCTGATTGCCCGTCCGGCCCACCCGGACCTCGGCCACGTGCTGCGCATCACCGCCGTGGAGGATGCCCTGGTCCCCGGGCGACTGCAGATCCTGGAAGACGCCCTGCGGTAGACGCGTCCAGCGCCGGGCAAGGCGTCGTCAGCAACGCCCCTTCTTGGCCTGTCCCGGCGGACAGAAGCCGCCGCGACTGTCGTAGTGGTCGTGGCCCCGGTCGTCATCGATGACCACCAGCGGTTCGGACTGGATGCGCGCGGGCGTGTAGCTGCAGCCGGCCAGCAACAGGCTGGCGCCGAGCAGGCAGATCAGGAGCGTCGAGTGTCGGGTCATGGGGAAACCTCCGTGTCAGGGTGCTGTGCGGCGGCATTCTAGCGAACCCTGGCCACCCTACCCATGTGGCGCAACGGCGACGCAGCCGTCTCCAACAAGAGACAGTGGCCAAGGGAAAACGGACGCGCGATAGTGGCTTGTCATTAGTCTGCAAACAGGTCGTTCCCGAATGGATGCGCTGCGCCGCCACACTCTGCTGATCATCGTCCTGGGCAGCCTGGTCATCTCGCTGGCCATGGGCCTGCGCCATGGCTTCGGCCTCTTCCTGGAGCCGATGAGCAGTGACCTGGGCTGGGGACGGGAGGTCTTCGCCTTCGCCCTGGCCCTGCAGAACCTGATCTGGGGACTCTCCCAGCCCTTCAGCGGGGCCCTGGCCGATCGCTTCGGGGCCGCACGGATCGTGGTGGGGGGGGGCCTGCTCTATGCCCTGGGGCTGGCCATGATGGGGCTGTCGGACTCGGCCCTGGGGATGTCGATGAGTGCCGGGCTGCTGATCGGCCTGGGGCTCTCGGGCACCACCTTCTCGGTGATCCTCGGGGCCGTGGGCCGCGCCGTGCCGCCCGAGAAGCGCAGCCTGGCCATGGGCATCGTCAGCGCCGCGGGCTCCTTCGGCCAGTTCGCGATGCTGCCCGGCACCCTGGGACTGCTGGAGTGGCTCGGCTGGTCCGCCGCCCTGCTGGTGATGGGCGCACTGGCGGCCTTGATGGTGCCGCTCGGAGGGATGTTGCGCGACCGCCCTTCCCCCCGTCTGGCCAGCGACCTCTCGCTGGGTGCGGCGCTCGACGAGGCGGCCGGCCATCGTGGCTTCTGGCTGCTCTGCATGGGCTTCTTCGTCTGCGGCTTCCAGGTGGTGTTCATTGGCGTCCACCTGCCCGGCTACCTGGTCGACAGCGGTATCGCCGTGCAGGTGGGCAGCACCGTGCTGGCGCTGGTGGGGCTGTTCAACATCGTCGGCACCTACACCGCCGGCTGGCTGGGCGGCTTTCTCTCCAAGCCGCGCCTGCTGACCTGGCTCTACCTGATCCGCGGCATGGTGATCACCGCCTTCCTGGTCGTGCCCCTGAGCCCGGGGAGCGCCTACCTGTTCGGCATCGCCATGGGCCTGCTGTGGCTCTCCACCGTGCCGCTGACCAACGGCATCGTCGCCTCGGTGTTCGGCGTGCGCCACCTCTCGATGCTCGGCGGCATCGTCTTCCTCTTCCACCAGCTGGGCTCCTTCATGGGCGTCTGGCTGGGCGGCTACTTCTACGACCTCAACGGCGACTACGACCTGGTATGGCGGCTCGCCATCCTGCTCTCCGTGGCGGCGGCCGCCCTGCACTGGTTCATCGACGAGGTGCCGGTGAAGCGCCAGGCCAGCGCCGAGGCCGAGGCATGAGTCGCGCCCGACGGGGGCTGTTCGCCCTGCTGGCCACCGCCGCCCTGGCGCTGGCCTGGTGGGGCTGGCAGACCCTGGATGCCAGCCTGCTGCTGCTCGGCAGCCGGTTGTGTTGAGCGGCACCGCGTCGAGTGACAACGGCCATCGAGGCGCTCAGCGCCTCCAGCAAGACGCTCCCACAGGACATGGCACAGGAAAGGATCGATGATCGGTATCTCGGCGATCGCCATTGCGCTGCTGCTATTAATGGTTCTGGCCTACCGAGGTCTCAGCCTGTTGATCCTGGCCCCACTGCTGGCCGCACTGGTGGCACTGGTCTCGGTCGGCACGCCCCTGCTGGCCAGCTACACCCAGGTCTTCATGGGGGCTGCCGGCGATTTCATCGTCCGCTACTTCCCGCTGTTCCTGCTGGGGGCGGTGTTCGGCAAGCTGATGGAAGACTCGGGCAGCGCCGAGGTGCTGGCCAGCGCCATCGTCGAGCGCCTCGGCGATACCCGCGCCATCCTGGCGGTGGTGCTCTCCTGCGCGGTGATGACCTACGGCGGCGTCTCGCTGTTCGTGGTGGCCTTCGCGGTCTACCCGATCGCCGCGGCGCTGTTCCGTCAGGCCGGCCTGCCCAAGCGGCTCATCCCCGGCACCATCGCCCTGGGCGCCTTCACCTTCACCATGACGGCGCTGCCGGGCACGCCGGCCATCCAGAATGCCATTCCCATGCCCTATTTCGGCACCTCGCCGTTTGCCGCGCCTGGGCTCGGCATCCTCACCGGCCTGGTCATGCTGGGGCTAGGACAGGCCTGGCTGAACCATCGGGCTCGCCAGGCACGAGCGACCGGCGAAGGCTACGGCAATCACCAGGAGAAGGCACCACCGGCCGGTCACCTGCGCGAACACGCGGCAGGCGAAGGCTTCGACCTGGCCGAGGTCACTGCACAGCCGATTCGCGATCTTCCTCCCTTGACCCTGGCGCTGCTGCCCATCGTGCTGGTCATTGCCCTGAACCTGCTGTTCACGACGGTGGTGATACCGGCCATGGACACCGGCTATCTCGCCGAGCCGACCTATGGCGCCACCAGCATCGAGTCCGTTCGTGGCGTCTGGTCGGTCATCGCTGCCCTGGTCATCGCCATCGGGGTCATCATCGCCACCAATCTGCGTCGTCTCGAGGCCCTCACGAGCACTCTCGACAGCGGTGCCAATGCCTCGCTGCTGCCGATCTTCAATACCGCCAGCCTGGTCGGCTTCGGCTCGGTGATTGCCTCCCTGACGGCGTTCGACACGATCAGCCTCTGGGTGACCTCGGTAGGCGGCGACAACCCCCTGATCTCGCTGGCCATTGCGGTCAACCTGCTGGCCGGCATGACCGGCTCGGCCTCCGGCGGCATGAGCATCGCCCTGGCGACACTCGGCGACACCTACCTGGCCATGGGCCAGGCCACCGGCATCGCCCCCGAACTGATGCACCGGGTCACGGCCGTCGCCACCGGCGGGCTGGATGCGCTGCCGCATAACGGCGCGGTGATCACGCTGCTCTCCATCTGTGGCCTGACGCACCGCCAGGCCTACCTCGATATTGCGGTGGTGGCCGTAGTGGTCCCCATCATCTCGCTGGTGCTGCTGATCACCCTGGGCAGCCTGGCGGGGTCGTTCTGAGGCGGGAGGTTCATTCAGTCGCCGAACGGGTTGGTGAGGCCGCCGGCTCTGCCGAGCCCGGCCTTGTCGCGGGGTCCCGCATGGCAATCGGCCAGCCCAAGGTGAGCGCCTACCAGTGTGCGGCGCCCAGGTTCCGCTGATGGACGTCGTGGCCAGCGTCCACCTGGGTGGGCCAAGGTTGTCGTCCGAAGGCCTTCACCCCGCACGGCGGCGCAGGTAATCTCGAGAGGCACCCTCGGGCCGTTTCCCACGACATCGGCCTCGGTTGACGTCAATCAAGAGGGTCGACGCGGCCTTGGTGTGAAGTGAGTGGAGTGAAGGGAACGTGTCGCACTCGATGCTGGACAGGGAGACTGGCCCATGCCGCTCGCGCTGATCATCCTGCTGCCGCTGACCGGCGCCTGCCTGCCCGCCCTGATGCGGGGGCGCTCGTCTCGGCTGCTCGCCTCGGTGTCCGCCCTTCCCGCCGTCTTCACCCTGCTGCTGCTGCTGAGCTGGCTGCCCCATGTCATGGGCGGCGGCGAGGCCGAAGTCCAGCGGCTCTCCTGGCTGCCGGCACTGGGCCTCGACGTGGCCTTCCGCCTCGACGGCCTGGGGCTGCTGTTCGCCCTGCTGATCACCGGGATCGGCTGCCTGATCCTGCTCTACGCGCGCTACTACTTCGAGGGCAGCGACACCTCGGCGCGCTTCTTCACCCTGGTGCTGCTGTTCATGGCGGCGATGCTGGGCATCGTGCTCTCCGAGAACCTGCTGTTCCTGCTGGTGTTCTGGGAGCTGACCAGCCTCGTCTCCTTCCTGCTGATCGGCTACCACACCCACGACCATGCGGCCCGGCTCGGGGCCCGCATGTCGCTGGTGATCACCGGCGGCGGCGGGCTGGCGCTACTCGGCGGCGTGGTGCTGCTGGGCCAGGCCGCCGGCAGCTATGAGCTCTCCACGGTACTGGCGGCCGGCGACCAAATCCGTGCCCACGAGCACTACGGCCTGATGCTCAACCTGATCCTGCTGGGCGCCTTCACCAAGTCGGCCCAGTTCCCCTTCCACCTCTGGCTGCCCCACGCCATGACGGCGCCCACGCCGGTCTCCGCCTACCTGCACAGCGCCACCATGGTCAAGGCGGGGCTCTTCCTGCTCGCCCGGCTGCACCCGGCGCTGGGCGATACCTCCGAGTGGTTCCACCTGGTGACCCTGACCGGCATGGTGACGCTGATGGTGGGCGCCTTCGTGGCGATGTTCATGCACGACATGAAGGGCCTGCTGGCCTACTCCACGGTCTCCCACCTGGGCCTGATCATGCTGCTGCTGGGGCTGGGCACCCCCATGGCCGTGGCGGCGGCGCTCTTCCACCTGCTCTGCCACGCGCTGTTCAAGGCGCCGCTGTTCATGATGGCGGGCTACGTGGATCGTGCCACCGGCACCCGCGACATGCGACGGATCAACGGCATGTGGCGCTTCATGCCCGCGCTGATGGGACTCTCGGCCGTCTCAGCCGCCGCCATGGCCGGCCTGCCGCTGATGAGCGGCTACCTGAGCAAGAAGATGCTGTTCGGCGAGAGCCTGCAGGTCACGGCACCCGACTGGGCGGTGGTGGTGATTCCCCTCTGGGTGACCCTGGCCGGACTCTTCTCGGTGGCCTACTCGATCCGCATCTTCCATAACGTCTTCTTCAACGGCCGGCCGGTCGACCTGCCGGCCTGGCCGCCGCGCGCGCCGCGAGCGGCGGCGCTGTCGCCCATCGTGCTGCTGGCCTTCGCCACCCTGCTGGTGGGGCTGGCCCCGGAGGCCTTCTACGCTGCCCTGGTCCATCCCGCCTTCGCCGCGGCGCGTCAGGCCACGGTGACGCCCTTCGACTTCGCCTCTCTGGGGGGCCGCCTGCCGATGCTGATGAGCCTGTTCGCCCTGGCCGGCGGCGCGCTGTTCTACCACTGGCGCGACCCCCTGTTCCGCCTCCATGCCCGGCTGCCCGAGGTCGACGCCAAGGAGATCTTCGACTGGATCATGCGCAGCGCCATCGCCCTCTCCCAGCGCCGCGTCTTCCAGCTCGAGAACGGCTCGCTGCAGCGCTACCTGACCTTCATCATGGCCACCGTGGTGGTCCTGGTGGGCCTGGCACTCGGCGGCGTGACCCGCTGGCACGGCGGCGAGGCGCTCTCCCCGCTCGACCCGCTCACCCTGCTGGCGGCCATCCTGCTGTGCCTGGCCGCCATCGGCGTGGTGGCCTTCCACCACTACCGCCTGCCGGCCCTGTTGCTGCTGGGCGTCACCGGGCTCTTCGTCACCGTCACCTTTGCCCGCTTCTCGGCCCCCGACCTCGCCCTGACGCAGCTGATGGTGGAGGTGATGGCGGTGGTGATCATGATGCTGGCGCTCTCCTTCCTGCCGCAGACCTCGCCCAGGGCCTCGAGCGGCTTCCGGATGGGGCGCGACCTGGCCATCGCCGTGCTGATGGGCGTCGGCGTGGCGGCCTTCAGCTTCGCCATCCTGACCCGCCCCCACCACACGATCTCCGATTTCTTCCTCGCCAACAGCGTGCCCGGCGGCGGTGGCACCAACGTGGTCAACGTGATCCTGGTCGACTTCCGCGGCTTCGACACCCTGGGCGAGATCACCGTGCTGGGCATCGCCGCGCTGGCGGTGTTCGCCTTCACCCGCGACCTGCACCTCAAGGAGCGGGTGGTCGAGACCAATCCCATGCACTGGGTCGCCGAGCCACACCCGATCATGCTCAGCACCGTGGCCCGGCTGGTGCTGCCCATCGCCCTGCTGGTCTCGGCCTACATCTTCCTGCGCGGCCACAACCTGCCCGGCGGCGGCTTCATCGCCGGGCTGATCACCGCGGTGGCGCTGACCCTGCAGTACATGGCGGGCGGCCTGGAGTGGGCCCAGTCGCGCATGCTGACCGCCTTCCGGCCGCTGATCGGCGCCGGCGTACTGATCGCCACCTTTACTGGTCTGGGCAGTTGGCTCTTCGGCTTCCCCTTCCTCACCTCGGCCCACGGCCATGTCAGCCTGCCACTCATTGGCGAGTTCGAGCTGGCCACCGCCATGCTCTTCGACCTCGGCGTCTATGCCACCGTGGTCGGGTCGACCCTGCTGATCCTCGCCAACCTCGGCAAGCTGATGACGGTGGCCGGCCCCGGCAAGGAGATCGGCTGATGGAACTGCTCTACGCCATCACCCTCGGCGTGCTGACCAGCTGCGGCGTCTACCTGCTGCTGCGCGCGCGCACCTTCACGGTGATCCTCGGGCTGACCCTGCTCTCCCACGCCGTCAACCTCTACCTGTTCGCCTCGGGGCGCCTGGTCGCCGGCGCGCCGGCCATCGTCGGTCTCTCGGAGCGCTCCGCGGACCCCTTGCCCCAGGCCCTGGTGCTCACCGCCATCGTCATCGGCTTCGCCATGACCGCCTTCGTCGTGGTGCTGGCCCTCAAGGCCGCGGTGGAGCTGCGCAACGACCACGTGGACGGCGAGAACCCCGACGAGGATCGCGCATGAACCATGCCCTGATCCTGCCGATCCTGCTGCCGCTGATCACCGGCGCCGGCCAGCTGCTGTTCTACCAGGCGCCCTTCCCCCTGCAGCGCCTGCTGGGCTTCGCCAGCACCGCCTGGCTGGTGCTGCTGGGGATCTGGTGCCTGCTGGTCGCCGGCGGCGGCGAACACCTCATCTATCATGCCGGCGACTGGCCCGCGCCCTTCGGCATCGTGCTGGTGCTCGACCGCCTCTCCGCCGTGATGCTGGCGCTGACCGCCGTGCTGGGCCTGTGCTGCCTGATCTACGCCAGCGGCGGCACGGACCAGCGCGGCGCCCACTTCCACGCCCTCTTCCAGTTCCAGCTGGCCGGCCTCAACGGCGCCTTCCTGACCGGCGACCTGTTCAACCTCTTCGTGTTCTTCGAGATCCTGCTGATCGCCTCCTACGCCCTGCTGCTGCATGGCGGCGGCCGCGCCCGCAGCCGCGCCGGGCTGCACTACGTGATCATCAACCTGGCGGGCTCGGCGCTGTTCCTGATCGCCCTGGGCACCCTCTACGGCCTCACCGGTACCCTCAACATGGCCGACCTGGCGCTGCGCGTGGCCGAGGCGCCGCCGGAGGATGCCCCGCTGCTCGCCGCCGCCAGCCTGATCCTGCTGGTGGTGTTCGGCATCAAGGCGGCGATCCTGCCGCTGCTGTTCTGGCTGCCGCGGGCCTACTCGGCCGCCAGCGCCCCGGTAGCCGCGCTCTTCGCCATCATGACCAAGGTCGGGATCTACGCCATCCTGCGGGTCTTCCTGCTGGTCTTCGCGCTGGGCGAGTCCCCCATCGCCGCGACGGCCTGGGGCTGGCTGTGGCCGCTGGCGCTGCTGACCCTGGCGCTGGGCGGCGTCGGCGTGCTGGGCTCTGACAGCCTGCGCACCCTGACCGCCTACCTGGTGATCCTCTCGGTGGGCACCCTGCTCGCGACCATCAGCCTCGTGACCCCGGCCGCCCTGGGCGCCGCGCTCTTCTACCTGATCCACAGTACCGTCATGGCCGCGGTATTCTTCCTGCTCGCCGACCTGCTGGGCCAGCAGCGCGAGGAGGGCTACGACCGCTTCTCCGCGACCGGCCCCATCGGGCATCGCTGGGAACTGGGCACGCTGTTCTTCATCGCCGGCATCGCCATGGCGGGACTGCCACCCTTCGGCGGCTTCGTCAGCAAGGCGTGGATCCTCCAGGCCAGTGCCGCCGACCCCCGGGGGCTGTGGCTGTGGGGCGTGCTGCTGGCCTCGGCCCTGCTGGTGATCATCGCCACCAGCCGCACCGGCAGCAGCTGGTTCTGGCGCCCGGGTGACATGGCCAGGCCCTATCCACTGCGCCCCGGGCTGCTCACCCTGGTGGCCATCATGGTCGGCCTCAACGGCGCCCTGGCGGCGTTCGGCGAGCCGGTGATGGGCTACCTCGAACTGACTGCCGAGCAGCTGCTCGACCCGCACGCCTATATCGACGCCGTGCTGCCGGACGCCCGCGCCGCCGGCCAGGAGGTCTCGCCGTGACGCCCGCGTTCCATTCCCGACAGTTCTGGCTGCCGCGCCCGCTGTTCTCGCTGTTCCTGGCGCTGCTGTGGCTGCTGATGGTCAACGAGGTCAGCGTGGCCCATGCCCTGCTGGGGCTGGCCCTGGGCGTGGCCATTCCCTTCGTGACCCACGGCTTCTGGCCCGAGGAGGCGAAGATCCGGCGCCCCCTGCCGCTGGTGCGCTACCTCCTGGTGCTGCTGGTGGACATCCTGCGCTCCAACCTGGTGGTGGCCCTGCGCATCCTGCGCCCCGCCCGCCACCTGCGGCCGGGCTTCTTCACCTATCCGCTCGCCCTGGAGGACGACTTCGCCATCACCATCCTGGCAAGCACCATCTCGCTGACGCCGGGCACCGTGTCGATCCACTACGACGCCGAAGCCAACACCCTGCTGGTGCACGCCCTGCACCTGGAGGACGAGGCCGAGACCATCGCCGACATACGCGAACGCTACGAGCAGCCGCTCGAGGAGATCTTCCGATGATCGCTTTCGTGATACCGGTCGCCATGACGCTCTTCGCCATCGCCGCCCTGCTCAACCTCTACCGGCTGGCCGTGGGCCCCGATATCGTCGACCGTATCCTCGCGCTGGACACCCTGATGATCAACAGCATCGCACTGATCGTGCTGGCCGACATGCGGATGGGGCTCGGCGTGCTGTTCGAGCTGGCCCTGCTGATTGCCCTGATGGGCTTCGTCGGCACCGTGGCCATGAGCAAGTACCTGCTTCGGGGGGACGTCATCGAATGACCAGCATCGACATGCCGTGGACCCTGCAGCTCGTCGTCGCCACCTTCCTGCTGTTCGGCGCCCTGGTGGCGCTGATCGGCTCCTGGGGGCTGGCCAAGCTGCCCGACTTCTACACGCGCCTGCATGGCCCCACCAAGGCCAGCACCCTGGGCGTCGGCTGCACGCTGATCGGATCGCTGCTCTACTTCAGCCACCAGCAGGACGGCGTCTCGGTCCAGGAGGCACTGGTGACGATCTTCCTGTTCGCCACCGCCCCGGTCAGCGCCCACATGATGGGCAAGGCCGCCCTGCGCCGGCTCCTCAAGGGCGTGCCGGGCACCCGCAACATGCCCGACCGCTAGCGGTGGCCCGCTACGCCTCGGCCGAGGGCTGTGCCAAGGGCATCTCCCGCCGCTCGTCCCCGGCGGCGATGGGGCGTCCCACGGTGAGCGCCTCGCGCAGCTCGGGCGCCATCTCCCGGTAGGCGACATCGGCCTGGGCACCGAGGCCGTCCAGCACCTTGGTGAAGAAGGCCCGCGCGGCGGCCACGGCCACGATGTCGAAGATCTCGTCATCGGCGAGCCCGTGTGCCCGAAGGCGGTCGATGTCGGCCTGGGTCACCCCGGCAGCGTCATCGGCCACCTTCGTGGCCAGGGCCATCATCTCCCGCTCGGCTGCGTCGAGCGTGTCCCTGCCCTCGAGGAGCGCCTGCAGCTGCGGCGTGCCCACCAGTCCCGCCAGCGCCTGGCCGTGGGCCAGGGCGCAGTAGGAGTTACCCAGTGCCCGCGCCGCGGCCAGGGTCACGAGCTCGAATCGCCGCGGGTCGACGTGACGCCGGATGCTCGCCAGCAGGGCCGCCCAGCTCGCCATCACCTCGGGGCGATGGCAGAACACCCGGGCATAGTTGGGCAGGTAGCCGAAGTGGGCCTGCTGGCGCCGGTACATGGCCTGCACCTCGCCCGAGGCCTGCTCGGGCGCCATCGTGTCGATGAAGCTCATCTGTCGTGCCTCCCGCTCATGCCACGCTGGTGCGCGGATGCAGCCAGCCCGGCAGCAGGTCATAGGGGTCAACCTCCACATCGCGGCGATAGGCGATGCCGCGGGCCTCCAGACGCCGGCGCAACGAGCCATCCCGCCAGGCATCGAAGAGCTCGATGCAGCCCCCGATCGACTCGCCGCCGACGAAGATCCGCGGGATGGTGGTGGCCCCGGTGCGCGCGGCCAGTACCGCGCGGATCCTGCCACCCAGGTCGCCCTCCTGGTAGGCCACCGCGTCGAGGTCGACGCTGCGGTAGTCGATCCCCAGGCGCGCGAAGAGCTTGCGCACCGACCAGCAGAACTCGCACCACTCCAGGGCGAACATCACCACCGGCTCACCCGCCACGGTCACGTCGACGAAGCGTTCGGCCTCGGGATCCAGCGCCACCGGCGCCGCCGGGGTCGCCTCCGCGGAGCGGGGTGGCGCCGCGGGGGCATCGAAGCGGTAGCCCGGCGTGGAGCGCGACAGGGCAAGCTCCTCGTCGTTCATCGCCTCGCCGATGCCATCGAACAGCGGCGTGGAGAGGTAGCGCTCGCCGGTGTCCGGCAGCATGCAGACGATGTTGCTGCCGGGCGGTGAACGGCGCGCCACGTCCAGCGCGGCGGCCAGGGTAGCCCCGCTGGAGATGCCGACGAAGATGCCCTCGCGACGGGCCAGCTCACGGGACAGCCGCAGCGCCTCGTCGCCCGCCACCGGCACCACCTCATCGACATGCTGCGCCGCCAGGGCGTCCTGGGTGAGCCGCGAGATGAAGTCCGGGCTCCAGCCCTGCATCAGGTGGGGGCGGAAGCGCGGATGGCTGGCCGTGGGGGCGCCGCGGGCATCCCGCGGCTGCGCGATGCCGCTGCCCAGCAGGGCGGCGTTGTCGGGCTCGGCGACGATCACGCGAGTCGTCGGGTCCGCCTGCTTGAGCACCCTGGCCACCCCCTTGAGGGTGCCGCCCGTGCCGAAGCCGGTGACCCAGGCGTGCAGGGAGTCCCCGCGGACGTCGTCGAGGATCTCCCGCGCCGTGGTCCGCGAGTGCACCTCGGCGTTGGCCTCGTTCTCGAACTGCCGGCAGAGGAAGTAGCCGTGGCGTTGGGCCAGCTCCACCGCCTTGTTGAGCATGCCGGTGCCCTTCTCGGCCGCGGGGGTCAGCACCACCCTGGCCCCCAGGAAGCGCAGCAGCTTGCGCCGCTCCACGCTGAAGCTCTCCGCCATGGTCACCACCAGCGGATAGCCCTTGCGCGCGCAGACCATGGCGAGCCCGATGCCGGTATTGCCGCTGGTCGCCTCGATCACCGTCTGGCCGGGGCGCAGTGCGCCGTCGCGTTCCGCCTGCTCGATGACCGCCAGGGCCATGCGGTCCTTGACCGAGCCCATGGGATTGAAGGCCTCGAGCTTCACGTAGAGGTTCACCCCGGCGGGGGCGAGCCGGTCGAGCCGCACCAGCGGCGTGCGGCCGATGGTGTCCAGGATACTGTCGTAGCGTGCCATGTCGCTGCTCCTCGGTAGCGGGATCGGTGCCTTGCAGGGTCAGCCTGCGCCGGCGCCGAGGGAGCGGGCGTGGTAGCCAGCGTGGTATTTTTCCGATCGCGCCCCGCGGGCGCGGGTACCAGGCGCGCTATACTCAAGGGTGGTCTCTCTCCTGGGAGGGGGCAGGCGATGAACGCACTGACCCTCAACGTGCTCGGCGATCTCGAGGTGGTTCGGGATGGCCGGGTGCTGACCCTCCCGCCGTCGAAGAAGACCCGCGCCCTGCTGGCCTACCTGGCGGTGAACGGCCGCCCCCTCTGTCGCGAGCACCTCTGCGACCTGCTGTGGGAGATTCCCGACGACCCTCGCGGTTCGCTGCGCTGGAGCCTGTCGAAACTGCGCCGGCTGGTGGATGAGCCGGGCAGGCCGCGCATCATCGCCGACCGCCTCGGCGCGTCGCTCGATACCGACGACCTGGATGTCGACCTCCTGGCCCTGCACGGCGTCCAGGGGGAGGGACTCGAACAGGACGACATCGCGCGGCTGGAGCGCATCGCCGCCCGCTATCGCGGCCCCTTCCTGCAAGGGCTCGAGCTGCCGAACTTCCACGACTTCCACAGCTGGTGCCTGGCCGAGCGGGAGCGGGCCCTGCGTGCCCAGATCGCGCTGCTCTCGACGCTGGTCAGTCGCCTGGCCGAGGCCCCCGAGCGGGCCCTGATCCATGCCCATGCGCTGGTCCGGCTGGCGCCCTTCGACGAGGACGCCCGCGCCCGGCTGGTCCGGCTGCTGATGAGCCTCAATCGCCCTCGGGAAGCGGAGCAGCACTACCGGCTGGGCCTGCGCCTGCTCGGCGAGGCCGGCCTCCCCTCGAGCGGCGCCCTGCTGCGCGCCCGGCGGGCGCCGGCCGTCCATCCCGCCACCGGCCCCCCGCTGCCCCGCCAGGCCAACGAGGCGCTGCCGCAGGCGGCGGCCCCCTCGCCGGCAACGCCCCCGGACGCCGCGCCGCCCGTCTCCCTCGAGGGAGCGCCTCTCGAGGGAGAGCCCCTGGAGGTCCTGCGCTGGGCCGCGCTGCTGGGCGCCTGCCCGAATGTCACCGTATTGGCCCGGCTGAGCGGGCTCGAGGCCCAGCGCATCGGCGCGGCCCTCGAGGTCGCCGAGCGACGCGGCCTGCTGCAGGCCACCGAACACGGGCTGTGCTTCGCCGACGGCGACCTGCCGCGCCGCCTCTATGAGGCGATCTCCCCGGCGCGGCGCCAGCTGATGCACCGCCATGTCGCCGAACAGCGGCTCGGCGATGCCCACCTCGACCTGGACAGTGCCGCCGAGCTGGCGCACCACGCCCGACGGGGCGGTGACCCGGAACTGGCCGCCGAGGCCCTGGTCGCGGCCGGACGGGTCTGCCTGCGCTTCTTCGCCAACGACGAGGCCCTGCGCCTCGCCCGCCAGGGCGTCGAGATGGCCGAGCGACTCACCGGCGCTCGCCGGGTCTGCCTGCTGCTCGAGCTGCGGGACGTGATGCTTCATGCCGCCCCCCTGGCGGACTGGCAGGACACGGCCAGGGAACTGGTGACCCTGGCCGAACAGGCCCTGGAGCATGGTGCCCTCGCCCATGCGCGGCTCGGCTACCAGCTCGCCAGCCAGGTTCGCTGGTCGCATGGCCAGTGGCGGGATGCCCACGAGGAGGCCCTGCAGGCCGAGCGGGTCACTCACAGCGCCGACGACCGGGACCAGATCATCGCCATGGCGGAGACGGCGAAGTGCCTGGCGATGCTGGAGCGCGACCTCGACCGCGCCGCCGGGATGCTCGACGACGCCCGCGCGCTGGCCGACCGGCAGCGGCTGAGTCACCCCGCCATCCCCATGGCGCTTGCGCTGATGCGCTTTCACGACAACCGGCTGGACGAGGCGGAGGGACACTTCAAGGAGGCGCGGACCCTGTGCAAGGCCAGCGGGGATCGGCTCGGCGAGTTCCAGGCCAACGAGGGCCTGCTGATGCTGGAGCTGGAGCGGGGCCGCTTCCCAGAGGCCCTGAAGCGCGGCATCACCCTCGCGGAGATCGGCGAGAAGCTGCGCGAGGGCAGCGAGGCACCCTTCGCCTGCGCCGCCCTCGCGCTCTGCCGCTATGCCCTGGAGGACCAGGCCCTGGAGGACCAGGCGTCCCCCCTGGAGACCGCCCTGGCAACGCTGCGTGACGCCGACGCCAAGCACCGGCTCTGCTGCCTGCTGATCCACGCGGCCCAGCTCGACCTCAAGCGCGGCCGAGCGCTCGACGCCATCGCGCGGGCCGGGGAGGCCCTGACGCACGCCCGGCTCCTGGAGCGTGCCACCGAGCAGCTGCTCGCCCACGGCGTGCTGGCCGAGGCCCATCGGGCGACCGGCGACATCGACGCGCAACGCGACCATGCCCAGGCGGCGGCCGAGATCGCCCGGCGGCCGGTCGCCCGCTGGGCTCGCCTCCGGGTGGCCGACAGCAAGCCGGAGGGCGCCGCATGATGGATATCGTCCTGGAACGCTGCTTCTCGAGGCCACTCACGGCGGAATTCGTGCGCTCGGTGTCGCTGGAAGCGGAAGGCTGCCTGGCCCTGCATGGCGTTGCCTGGCAAGGCAGCCTGCTGGCGCGGGACGGCCGACGCATGGTCTGCCGCTTCCGGGCGCCGGATGTCGAGTCCGCGCGCAACGCCCTGCGCCAGGCAGGCGCCGAGGTCACCACCCTCTGGCCCGGCACGCTGCACGACGCACCGGGACTCGACGCCGGGGCGCTCGCCGAGGCCAACGTGCTGGTGGAGCGCGCCTTCGCCGCGCCGGTCAGCCTCGCGGCGATCCAGGCCCGCGAGGAGGCCGGCGCGGCCTGCCTGCAGAACCACCGGGTGCGCTTCGTGCGCACCCTTCTCTCGCAGGACGCCCGACGCATGCTCTGCCTCTACCGGGCCCCCGATGCCGAGTCAGTGCGTATCGCCCAGCATCAGGCCGGCATGCCGCTGGAGCGCGTCTGGGCCTTCCGCGCGATCCTCCCCGGCCCTCCGGCCGATTCAACGCTCGCCCTCTGAAAAACCACGTGCTCTCCCACGCTGGGTCCCACGTGCCGGCCCCAGAGTCGTGCCTGACGGGTGAGCCCACCCGCCATACCACGACAATCCCCGAGGAGAGATCACCATGCAGACCGCCATCCGCGAGATCGACAACGGCGTCAACGTCACCGCCCTGCTGGGCGCCCGCGAGGCCCTGTCCCAGGCCCCCGAGGCCGCACGCTTCACCTGGCGCACCAGCTGCGACTGGGTGATGGGCACCCATAGCCGCGCCACCGTCGAGGGCTTCCACGGCCTCGGCGAGGAGCAGCGCCACAAGACCCGCTTCGCCTTCGATACCGACCACCCCGAGGTCTTCGCCTCCGAGGACCATGGCCCGACCCCCGTGGAGTACGTGCTCGTGGGCCTCGCCGGCTGCCTGACCGCCGGCATCGCCGCCGTCGCCCAGCGCCGTGGCATCCAGCTCCATTCGATCAGGGCCAGCCTGGAGGGCGACATGGACATCCAGGGCATCCTCGGCATGGACCGCGACGTGCGCAACGGCTTCGACGACGTCCGCGTCACCTTCGAGATCGATGCCGACGCCACCCGCGAGGAGATCGAGGCCCTGGTCGCCCAGTCGCAGAAGCGCTCGGCCGTCTTCGACATCCTCACCAACCCCACCCACGTCTCGGTGCAGGTGAAATGAGCGAGGAGCGTCCAGGCCGGCAGCACCGCCCGGCCCGCGCGGTGACCGTGGTGGTCATCGGCGCGGGCCAGGCCGGGCTCGCCATGAGCCACTACCTCGGCCGGGCCGGCATCGAGCATGTGCTGCTGGAGCGTGGCGAGGTAGGCAACGCGTGGCGCCACGAGCGATGGGACTCGCTCAGGCTGCTGACCCCCAACTGGCAATGCCGGCTGCCCGGGCTCCGCTACGCGGGGCCCGACCCGGACGGCTTCATGTCCATGCCCCAGGTGGTCGACTTCCTTGGCGACTATGCCCGACGACTCTCGGCCCCGGTACAGGCCGGCACCAGGGTGCGCTCGGTCCGGCCGGCAGACGATGGCTACCGGGTGATCACCGACCGGGGCGAGTGGCGCTGCCGGGCGGTGGTGATCGCCAGTGGCGCCTTCAACCTGCCCCGGGTGCCGGCCCTGGACCGGGCGCTCCCGGCATCGGTCGACCGCCTGACGCCCGGGGAGTATCGCCACCCGGGCCAGCTGGCGCCGGGCGGCGTGCTGGTGGTAGGGGCCTCGGCCACCGGGCTGCAGCTGGCCGACGAGTTCCAGCGCGCCGGTCATGCGGTGACCCTGTCGGTGGGCGAGCATGTGCGACTGCCGCGCCGCTATCGGGGCCGGGATATCCAGTGGTGGCTGGAGGCGGCCGGCATCCACGACCAGCGCTTCGACGAGGTGGACGACATCGAGCGGGCCCGCCGCCTGCCCTCGCCGCAGCTGGCCGGCGGCGACGTCCCCGCCACCCTGGACCTGAATGCCCTGAGCGCGCGGGGCGTCAGACTGGTCGGCCGGCTGGTGGGGCTGCAGGAGACCCGGCTGCAGTTCTCCGGCTCGCTGTCGGCCCACTGCGCCGCGGCGGACCTCAAGCTGGGACGGCTGCTCGACACCCTCGATGCCTGGGCGCGGACCCGCGGGCTGGAGGGCTGCCTCGAGGCGCCGGAGCGCTTCCCGCCGACCCGCCTGCCGAACGTCCCCTGCCTGGGGCTGGATCTCGCCCGGGGCGAGATCCGCACCGTGCTGTGGGCCACCGGCTATCGCCCCGACTACAGCTGGCTGCAGGTGCCGGTGCTCGACCGCAAGGGGCAGCTGCGCCACCACGGCGGCGTGGTCGACGCCCCGGGGCTCTACGTGCTGGGCCTGCCGTTCCTGCGCCGGCGCAAGTCGAGCTTCATCCACGGGGCCGATGACGATGCCCGGGAGCTCAGCGCCCATCTCGTCGCCTGGCTGGCCCGGGATCACCGCCATGGCGCCATGCCCCGGGGCCTGCCTACCGCGCTCGGTGCCTGACTTCGCGCCGGCCCGTTCGGCCGGCGCCCTTCTCCCTCCGCCTGCCCCGTGGCCACCGGAACGCCGCCGGGGCCGGACAGTCTCAAGGCGTCGAGGAGGCCTTTCCCATGACCAGCGAGTTCGACGGCCCCCCGGCCAATGGGGCCGGCGCCGCCAGTGCCGAGACCCTGGCCGAGGTGGTGCCTGAGCCGGTGAGCGGACCAAGGCCTGCGGCACGCGAGCACCCGGGGGAAACGCTCACCGCCCTGTGCCCCGCCACGCTGACCGGAAGGGACCGTTTCTGACCCGTTTGGCACTGGCAAGAGCGGCCAGCCAAGGGGATTGTGGAACCCAGGAGACTGGCGGACGACAAGCGTCTGCCGCAATCCTGGAAACCACGACCGATGGGAGGTCACCATGAAAGCCAACATGAGCACGCCCGCCTGCGCACTGGCCATGGCCAGCGTGGCATGGATCGTCCCCGCCCACGGCGCCGAGATACCGCGCTTCGATAGCCTGGGGGAGTATGGCCGCACCATTACCACGGACTCCGAGCAGGCCCAGGCCTACTTCAATCAGGGGCTGCGTCTCGCCTACGGTTTCGCTCGACCGGAAGCGATCCGCTCCTTCCGGGCCGCACAGCAGCACGACCCCGGCTGCGCCCTCTGTGCCTGGGGGGAAGCCTGGGCGCTGGGCCCCTATCAGAACAATCCGGGAGGCGTCGGTGATCCGCAGGACGCCAACGCGGCGGCCCAGCGAGCCCTGGAGCTGGCCGATGAGGCCGCGCCCTGGGAGCAGGCGTTGATCGAGGCCATGGCCTTGCGCTACCCGCCCTCCGACGACGATAGCGACCCGCAGCAGGCGACCCGCCGCTACGCCGAGGCCATGGAAGAGGCCGTGGCGGCACATCCCGACGACCTTGACATACGCACCCTCTATGCCGAATCGCTGATGCTGTACCGCCCCTGGGATCTCTACCAGGCAGATGGCGAACCCTACCCGGAGACACAGACGGTGATCGAGGAACTGGAAACCGTGTTGGACGCCGAACTGGGCCATGGCGGCGCCTGCCACCTCTATGTCCACACCGTGGAAGCCTATGAGCCGACCCGCGCCGAGGCCTGCGCCGACCGGCTGGCCGACGCCATCCCGGGAGTGAGCCATATTCAGCACATGCCCTCACACATCTACATGAACATCGGCCGCTACGGCGACAGCGTCCGCGCCAACCAGCGAGCGCGCCAGAGGGACCAGGCGGCCCGCCACGACGCGGCCGTGAGCACCTATGCGCCCCACAATACCCTGATGCTGGTCTATTCCGCCTGGATGGACGGGCAGAGCGGCGTCGCCCTTTCGGCCGCTCGGGACATCGGTCGCGAACGCGCGGAAGATATCTTCCACCACAGCCTGCAGCTCGCCCGCTTCGGCCGCTGGGACGAACTACTGAACCAGGAAGGTGCGCCAGACGCGGCCTTCCAGGCCGCCATGTGGCACTTCGCGCAAGGGCTGGCGCAGTTGCGTACCGGTGATGCCGAAGCGGCCCGGGACACCCTGGCGCAGATCCGCGCCACTCGGGAGGCGACCCCGGACGATGCCACCTATCACTTCTTCCGGCATGCGCAGCGCGATCTGCTGGGCATCGCGGTCGGTATCCTGGCCGGCGAAATCGCCGCCGAGGCGGGGCGCCTCGATGAGGCGCGCGAACAGCTGCAGGCAGCCATCGCCCTGGAGGACGGCCTCGGCTACTCCGAGCCAGAGCCCTGGCCGATACCCGCCCGCCATGTGCTCGGAGCGGTGCTGCTGGAGGCTGGGCACGCCCAGGAGGCAGAATCGATCTATCGCGACGCCCTGGCGGTACACCCCGACAACGGTTGGTCGCTCAAGGGGCTCGAGCAGAGCCTCACGGCCCAGGGAAGGGACACCGAGGCAGCCGAGGCCGGCCAGGCGTTCGAACGGGCCTGGGCGAGAGCCGACGTCTGGTTGCCGGCCTCCCGCTTCTAAGACTTATGACGGGTACCTGTCAGGACGCGGGCCCGCCTGACGGGCCCGCGTCCTGGCGTCACGTCAGTGCAAGCATTCACCGCTGCAGCGAGTTGCTGATCGAGCGCGACGGGGTCACCCTCTGGAGCCGGAACCTGACCGACGACGGCCACTGCCGATTCTGCGGCACCGGCCTGCGACAGGGTCAGCCGGTGAGCCCCTCCAGCCACGCCACCACCAGCTCCGCCATGACCGCATCGTCGAGCCCCTGGGCCTCGAGCGAGGCCCAGGTGGTGAACGCCAGGCCGTGCTGGAGCGTGATCGCCAGGCGCGGGTCCTCGGTCGCCCCGAGGTGCTCGTGCAAGTCCTCGCTCACCTGGCGCAGATGGTCGCGAAATGCCGCCATGGGCGCCTGGAGCGCCGGGACCTCGGACGCGTCGCGGTGGGCGGCACGCCACATGCGCTGGGTAGCGCGGTAGTAGCGGTAGAAGGCCCGCAGGGTGGCGCGCACGTGCGCCACGCCCGCCTCGGAGGCAGCCCACTCGGCGGGGTCCGGCGGTGGGTGCAGTTCCAGCCAGCGCGACGTGCAGGCCGCGAAGACCGCCGTCTCGTCGGGGAAGTGGCGGTAGACGGTCAGGCGCTGTACGCCGGCGCGCTGGGCGATGGCACTGATGGTGGTGGCGCGCGGTCCGACCTCCTCGTGGAGTTGCATCGTCGCCTCGACGATGCGTTCGCGGGTCTCCTCCCGGCCGGCGGCACGCTTGCGCTGGGTGTAACGACGTTTCTCGGCCATTTATTGAACATACCTGTTCACTCAAATATTGACAAGCGCCGCCTGCGGGCCTATCAATATTTCAGTGAACATACGTGTTCACTAACTCCAACAATGACCACGGAGTCCCGCGATGACCGACACTCTCCCCCTGATGCTGCCGACCCGGGATGCCGGGTGCGACTGGTGTGTGCTGCCCGCCTTCCTGCCCCTGCAGGGCATGGGTGGCTTGACGGTGAATGCCTTCCTGCACAAGGGACGCGAGCCGGTACTGGTCGACACCGGCCTGGCCGCTCTCGGCGATGCCTTCCTCGAGGCCCTGCAGGCAGAGATCGACCTCGCCGACCTGCGCTGGATCTGGTTGAGCCACACCGATGCCGACCATATCGGCAACCTCACCCGAATACTGCAACGTGCCCCCCGGGCCCGGGTCGTCACCAACTTCCTCGGCATGGGCAAGATGGGCCTGCTCGGCCTCGACACCGGCCGTGTGCAGTTACTGGAACCCGGTGCCCGCTTGACGCTCGGCGACCGCGAGCTGGTGCCGCTGCGGCCGCCCTACTACGACGCGCCGGAGACGCTGGGCTTTCTCGACACTCGCTCGCGTACCCTGTTCGCCGCCGACAGCTTCGGCGCCCTGCTCCCCGCCCCGGCCGACAGCGTAACGGCGATCGAGGCGAGCGCGCTGCGCGACGGCCTGGTGACCTGGTCGGCGATCGACGCCCCCTGGCTGGCTACGAGCGACCGGGATGCCCTGGGACGCTCGCTGCATGCCCTCGAGCGCCTGGCACCGACTACCCTGCTCTCCGGCCACCTGCCGGTCGCCGAGGACGGTATCGCGGCCCTGGCATCCGTGATATTCGAGGCCTGGTGCGCGGCTCCCAGCGACCCGGCCGGCCCGCAGGCCATCGAGGCCGTGGCGAAGGCGCTGGAAGGAAGCCCGGAAGCGCGCCTGGAGGTGTGACACCGGCCGGGAGCGTAGCCGTAAGGGCCCGGCGAGTGATGGCGCCGGGCCCCGTCACGCCGAAGCCACGCATCAGGTTTTGCTGGACAGCGACTCCACCCGGCCCGACGCTTACTTGAGCCGAGCGACCGGATGACAGGAGTCGAAGCCATGACCATTGCCGCCTTCGTGGCCGGACTGGTGCTGTTGATTGTGGGGGCCGAGGGACTGGTGCGGGGTGCATCTCGCCTGGCCGAACGGCTGGGCATCACGCCGCTGATCATCGGCCTGACGGTGGTAGCCTTCGGCACGAGCTCCCCCGAGCTGGCGGTGAGCCTCAAGGCCGCCAGCGATGGCCAAGCGGGCATTGCCCTTGGCAACGTGGTGGGCAGCAATATCTTCAACGTGCTCTTCATTCTCGGCGTCTCGGCACTGATCGTTCCCCTGGCGGTGGCCCAGCAGCTGGTGCGCATCGACATTCCGCTGATGATCGGGCTATCGGTGGCGATGCTGCTGCTGGCACTGGATGGCGTAATGGGTCGTTTCGATGGGGGGCTGCTGTTGGCGGGACTGGCCGCGTACCTGGCCTTCCTGTTCTATCAGAATGCGCGCGCCCAGCCTGAGGACAGCAGCGAGTCGCCGGCCTCGGGACAGACCCACTGGGCCTTCAGCCTGGCACTGGTGGTGGGCGGATTGGCCCTGCTGGTGCTGGGCTCACGCTGGTTCGTGGAGGGGGCAGTGGCGTTCGCGGCCTTCCTGGGGGTCAGCGAGCAGGTCATCGGTCTGACGATCATCGCGGCGGGCACCTCGCTGCCCGAGGTGGTCACCTCGATCATCGCCGCCCTGCGCGGCGAACGCGACATCGCCGTGGGCAACGTGATCGGCAGCAACGTCTTCAACATCCTCGGCGTGCTGGGGCTGACCGGGTTGCTGTCAGCCTCGGCGATTGCCGTGCCACCGGCCCTGGTGGGCTTCGATATCCCGGTGATGATTGCCGTAGCGCTGGCCTGCCTGCCGATCGGTTTCACGGGGGGCGTGATCAGTCGCTGGGAGGGCGGGGCGTTGCTCGCCTACTACCTGGCCTACACCCTCTACCTGATCCTTGCGGCAGCCCAGCACGATGCACTGCCGGGCTTCGGCGCCACCATGCTCTACTTCGTGCTCCCGATCACGGCATTGACCCTGGCGGTTCTCACCCTGCAGGAACGGCGTCGCCTGCGCTAGCAACGCGCCGAACGCGACGCCGATTCGGTTGGGGCCCCTGCATCGAGCGAGCGGCCCCCGCCGCGGGCATCGACGACGGCTGCAAGGCCGAGGTTGCCCACGCCGCCTCGGGGGCCGCCGCAGTAGCGTTGGCCGGCTCGGTCGGTGCGAGCTCAACCTTCCGGCTTGCGCGCGGTGATGGTCCAGGAGCTTGAGCCCATGACGATCTTGTCGTCCTGCTCGAAGGGGGCCAGGGCCTGGCGCAGCGCCTCCTCGATCTGCGGGCGCTGCCGCTCGGCCTCCTCGCCGGCCTCGCGGAACACCTCCCCGGCCGGCCCCAGGGCGAGCTGGAAGCGCATGGCGTTCTCCACCGAGTCGCCCACCTCGACCGGCCCGTCGTTGCGTTCGAAGGCAATGTTCTCGAAGCCGGCGATCTCCAGCTGCTGGGTAACCACCTCGGGATTGGCCATGGAGAAGGGCCCCGGGCCACAGGTGCGGGCGTCCTCGCCGGGCGGTGGCAGGAAGTCCAGCACCACCTGTTTGGGCAGCCCCAGCCAGGGGTTGTCCTCGATATCGCGCCAGACGATGAACATCAGCTTACCGCCCGGCTTGAGCGCCTTGTGGACGTTGCGCATGGCCACTACCGGATGTTCGAAGAACATCATGCCGAAGCGCGAGAAGCACAGGTCGCATTCAGGCTCGAAGGGGTAGCGCTCGACATCGGCGGCGATGAAGCGCACGTTGTCGACGTCCGCCTCCGCGGCGCGGCGCTGGGCGTCCTCAAGGAACTGTGTGACGCAGTCCAGGCCCAGGACCTCGCCCCAAGGACCGGTGCGGCGTGCCAGCTCGATGGCGGTATCGCCCCAGCCGCAGCCGACATCGAGGATCCGGCTACCGGGTTCGATATCGAGTCGCGTGAGCGGAACCCGGCTGTGGTAGCTCAGGCCGTTCATCAGGATGTCCTGGAAGCGATCGAACTTGTCGGCCAGGGTGTCGTTCCAGAACTCGACGTATTCGCTGGTGGTTTGCGTGGTCTGTTGCATGGCGTACCTCCGGGATGGAAGCCATGGGACTCGCGGCGCCTCGGCACCGCAGCACGGCGACGGGGCATCACGCTGCCACGACCCGCCGCCTGCCTATCAGTTCTAGCAGTTGGTCTCCCTTCCTGCGGCCCCTGTCATGATTCAGGTCCTTGAACGGGCCAGGGGCCTGTCGAATCTGACCGATCGTCGCGAAGAACGAAGAAAGAGTCGGGTTTCGAGACAGCTTTATCGATCTGATGAACAGCCAGTATTTCAGTACGCAATTACCTTATGCCAGACGGATTGGCCTCATTTTAGCTAGCGATAAAGCAGAGCTTTTTGTACATCAGGAGGTCACTCGTGAAGCCCATAGATGAAAAAAAATCTCACATCGAAACCATTCAGCTTACGCGTCGTGGGCTACAATTAAGCAGCCAAAGCCAGACCTCCCTGACGGCGATCATCCCCCTGCACACCAGCCATGAGCTTGTCGTTCTGAGCAGAAAGCGGGTCCTGCATGGGCGACCTTCTTGCCTCCTCGAGAAGCGCCAGGCCGACGGCACGGCCCATACCGGCAAGGCATGGCGTCGTATCACTTACCCCGGTATCGGGGTGTCACTCGGCACCCAGGATCGGTTACCGATGACAGTTACTGCCTCGATACCTCAACGAGGCAACTTCCATGAAACTCATGGTATGCAGTTCGGCACTGATCATCGCACTGCTGTCCATCTCTCCCGTCATGGCGGCAGACTCGGTGTATCTGGAAGAGCGCACGAAACGTCTTCATGAAAAGACGCAGACATCCACCATGGAACCGGCCATGATGCAAAAACGGGTGGGACCGCGCACAACGGGAGCGAGGGCATTACCGGCGGCGACCGTCGCGTCCCCCGACCCCTGGTGGCACTGACGCCAAGCGACGGATATGGAGCTCCACCCAGGCCAAATCATCGGGGTGCAAGCAGCACTCCCCCTCACCGCCACGGCTCGCCATCGCGCCGTGGCGTCTTCGTGTCGTTCCGAGGGAATTCCGCAGCGTTCCGTCACTCGAGCGCGCCCTACCGGCGCATGGGACGGCAAGAGTTCGTGCCGTCTCGGCACCCTACCGGGAACGGTCAGGCGTTATGGACCACCCGCCCGAGTTCGCCGATGTCATAGCCACCCAGCGCCTCGGCCCGCTCGGCGAAACGCGCTTCCCGGGCGAAGGCGAGAAGCCTCTGGATCGGCGGCTCGAAGTAGCTTCGCCGCCACAGGGCCAGGTCGAAGGCCTCCTCATGCAGGGGCACGAAGGCCAACCCCTGGCGGCGGGCCGCTGCCTCGACCCCGAGCCCGGCGTCCGCCTCGCCCTGGCGGATCGCCAGCGCCAGGTCGTCCTCGTTGAGCGACGGGTGCGCGGTGAAGCGCAGCCGCCTGGCATCGACCCCCGCCCGGGCCAGCAGCCAGGTCAGCAGCCGCTGGGCCCCGGCATCGGGCTGGCGATGGGCCAGGCGCACCGCGTCCCCGGCCAGGGCCTCGAGGCCGGTGATGCCCAGGGGGTTGTCCGGCGCCAGCAGCAGACCCTGGCGCCGCGTCGCCCAACGCACCATCACCAGGTCCCGCATGCCGGAGAGCCCCAGCGACTCGGGCCGGTTGTAGCCGCCGCTGTGCGCATCCAGCAGGTGCAGCCCTGCCACCATCGCCTCGCCGGCCAGCAGGCGCCGCACTCCATCGCCGCTGCCGTGACACAGCAGCGCCAGCCCCGCCCCGCTCTCGCGCACCGCCCACTCCAGCAGCGGATCCTGGCTGCCCGCGAGCACCAGGGGCACCGGCCGGCGGCTGGCCCGGTCGCCCTCCAGGTGATTCATCAGCCAGAGGTCGATGCTCTGGCGGGGGAAGAGCAGCTTGCCGGTCACGCGCACGCAGGGCATCGCCCCCTGGCGCACCAGGTCATAGACCTTGCGCTCCTTGAGGCGCAGGTAGTCGGCCACCTCGGCGGTGGTCAGGTAGGCAGGGGACGCATGCCCCCGTTCGGTCTCCATGGTGCAAGGCCCCTCGTGGTGCTAGAACCGTCGTTATCCTGCATGGTACTGCATGAATTACAGCGTTGGATGCGTCACCGTGCTTCAACGCACATGATGCAGGGAGACCGCAGGAGCGCGCGATGTCCGACGATCCCAACGCCTTCCAGACCGCCCTGGCCCTGATCCTGGGCCGCGACCCCGACCTGATCGGGATCGTGACGCTGTCGCTGCAGGTCTCGCTGTCCGCCGTGCTGATCGCCGCGCTGATCGCCCTGCCGCTGGGCGCGGCCCTGGCGCTGTGGAGGTTTCCCGGCCGCGGGGCGGTGATCGTGATGCTCAATGCACTGATGGGGCTGCCCCCGGTGGTGGCCGGGCTGGCGGTCTACCTGCTGCTCTCCCGGGCCGGGCCCCTGGGCGAGTTCGGCCTGCTCTTCACCCCTGGTGCCATGGTGATCGCCCAGGTGATCCTGGTGCTGCCGATCATCGCCGCCCTGACCCGCCAGCAGGTCGAGGAACTCCACGGCGACTACCGCGAGCAGCTCGCCTCGCTGGGCGTGTCGCGGGCGCGCCGCATCCCGACCCTGCTGTGGGACGCCCGTTTCGGCCTGACGACCGTGATGTTGGCCGGCTTCGGCCGGGCCAGTGCCGAGGTCGGGGCGGTGATGATCGTCGGCGGCAACATCGACGGCGTCACCCGGGTGATGACCACCGCCATCGTGCTGGAGACCAGCAAGGGCAACCTGCCCCTGGCGCTGGGCCTCGGCATGGTGCTGCTCGCGCTGGTCGCGCTGGTCAATGCCGCCGCGCACCTGGTGGGCGAGACGGCGCAGAGGCGGCTGGGATGAACGATCTCAGGCGGCTACCCGTGGCAGCCATACCCTCGCTCGCGCTGGAAGGCGTCGGCTTCGTCCATCGCGGCCAGACCCTGCTGCATCCCCTCGACCTGCGCCTCGAAGGCTGCCACCGCACCCTGGTGATGGGCCCCAACGGCGCCGGCAAGAGCCTGCTGATGCGCCTGGCCCACGGGCTGCTGGCGCCCTCCCGTGGCCGCGTGCGCTGGGAAGGGCGCCCGCCCCGCCAGGCGATGGTCTTCCAGCGCCCGGTGCTGCTCAAGCGCTCGGCCCTTGCCAACCTCACCTACGCCCTGGCGATCCACGGCACGCCTCACCGTCGACGCAGGCCGCTGGCCCGGGAGGCGCTGGAGCGCTTCGGCCTGGCGGCCCTCGAGAAGCGCCCGGCCCGGGTACTCTCGGGGGGCGAGCAGCAGCGCCTGGCCCTGGCTCGGGCCTGGCTGGTGGAGCCCGAGGTGCTGTTCCTCGACGAGCCCACCGCCGCCCTCGACCCGGCCGCCATCCAGGCGGTGGAGGCCGCGGTGCGCGACTTCCACCGGCGCGGCACGCGAATCATGATGACCACCCACGACCTCCAGCAGGCCCGCCGCCTGGCCGACGACATCGTGCTGCTCTATGGCGGCCGACTGATCGAGCACAGTCCGGCCGAGCGCTTCTTCGCCGAGCCGCAGACCCCGGAAGGCAGGGCCTTCGTCCGCGGCGAGCTGGTCTGGTAGACCGCTCACGTCCACCAGGCACCCCCCAGAAAGGCACCCCCCAGGAAAGAAGGAAGGGCACCATGAAGACGACAGGACTCACCCTCGCCGCCATTGGCCTCACGGGGTTCGCGCTGGGTGTCTCGGCCCGGGAACAGGCCCCCTTCATCACCCTGGCCTCGACCACCTCCACCGAGGCCTCGGGCCTGTTCGACGCCATCATCCCGCCGTTCACCGAGACGACCGGCATCGAGGTCCGGGTGGTGGCCGTGGGCACCGGCCAAGCCTTCGAGATCGCCCGCCGCGGCGACGCCGACAGCCTGCTGGTGCACGACACCGTAGGCGAGGAGCGATTCGTCGAGGAGGGCTATGGCAGCGAGCGGGCCGACGTCATGGTTAACGATTTCGTGCTCATCGGCCCGGGGAGCGACCCGGCCGGCATCGCCGAGGCCGAGAGCGTGGCCGAGGCGATGCAGCTGATCGCCGAGGCCGAGGCGCCCTTCGCCTCCCGCGGCGACGACAGCGGCACCCATCGCGCCGAGCTGCGTCTTTGGCAGGCCGCGGGGGTCGAGCCCGAAGGCGAGTGGTACCGGGAGCTCGGCAGCGGCATGGGCCCGACGCTCAACACCGCCGCCGGCATGGACGCCTACGTGATGGCCGACCGCGCCACCTGGGTCGCCTTCGAGAATCCACAGGACCTCGAGCTTCTCTTCGAGGGCGACGAGGCGCTGTTCAACCCGTACGGCAGCGTGCTGATCGACCCCGAGCGCCACCCCCACCTCAAGCACGACCTGGCCGCGCAGTGGCACGCGTGGCTGCTTTCCGACGAGGGCCAGGCCGCCATCGCCGACTTCGAGGTCAAGGGCCAGCAGCTGTTCTTCCCCAACGCCCGCTCCGACTGACCCGGCGATAACATCGCCTCACCCGCAGACCCGCAAGTGCCCGGCCACGTCCAGCCGGGCCATGAAAGGCCTGCTCTCCGCCGTCGAGCCTATCGGGTATATCGCTTGAGCTCATCGGCAAATTCACTCCGCAATCGCGTCCACTCCATCTTGAACCAGGGCGTATAGTCTTCCGGGCGGGAGGCCAGCTCGGCATCGAGCCCTGCGGGTGATATCCAGCACCAGTTGGCGATCTCCTGGCGGTTGGGGCGTGGCTCATTGTCAGTGCCCCCAAGATATACCCAGCAAAGCTCGTGCTCGGCGCCGCTTGAACCGTACTGGACCTGATAGCGGAACTTGTAGAGGAAGGCGAGTTGCGCCTCGATGCCGACCTCCTGCCATAGTCGCCGGTGAATCGCCTCTTCCATGGGCTCGCCTCGGCGTGGGTGACTACAGCAGCTGTTGGACCAGCACAGCGACCAAAGACGCTTGCCTTCCGCCCGCTGCTGCAGAAGAAGCTCCCCGTCATGATTGAACACGAACAGCGAGAAGGCGCGATGCAGCACACCGCTTCCTTCGTGGCACTTTGCCTTGCTCAAATGCCCCAGCTCCCTGTCCTCGTCATCGACCAGGATCAGTTCCTCGTCATCGAAGGAAACGGTCTCGTCGCGCTCGCTCGAGCCAGTGCTAACCAATGGTCACCTCCTTGGCCATGATACCTGTCTACCCCTCGTCATTGCCTAGCCGAAGGGCATAACGTGCCGCTGAAGCGCCATCACCATCGGAAAGTTCGGAAGCCCATGCACTAAGTTCCGGGTGTGGGCCCCCGAGCGGCCCGAGTGGCAATCCTCTGGTCACACCGCTGAACAGCAGCTTGAGCATCCCATCATGACGTGTCACCAGGCGGGTACTCGCGATGACGGCCTTGACCGTGCGGCGTGACACCTTGACCTGTCGCCCCGTGCAATAGGTCGGCCGAGCATCTATCCGCCTGAGTGTTAGCACGGCCAGGCCGATGGCCCATAAGCAGAAACGCCTGATACCCGTTTCTTTCGCGGGAACCATCAGGGTGTAGCGAAAGGCATTCCGCAAATGGGCATGCGCAATACCGACCATGTATCGCAGTGCGGTGGCAAACTCCGGATCACTGCGTCCCGGCGCCAGGCTCGCCACGTCCACACCAAACTCCCGAAATTCCTGGCGGGGCAGCCAGCAGACGCCACGTTGCCGATCGTCCCAAAGGTCCTTGAGGATATTGGTAAGCTGCAGGCCTTGTCCGAACGACGGTGCCAGGGCCAGCATCTCGTCACGCTTCTCATGCATGTCGCCTGAATGCTGACAGAACAGTTCGGTGAGCATTTCACCCACGACGCCTGCCACGTGATAGCAATAGCGGTCCACCTCGCCCAGGTCTGCCAAGCCCTCCAGGCTGGCATCGTCCTGGTAATGGCCCATGCCCCGGCACATGATGCTCACACACTTGACCAGCGCCTGCTGTTGGGGCACTTCGAGGCTATGGGTGCAACGGACGACCAGTGGCGTGTTGGCCATCAACTCTCGCTCATCCGGTGACGTGGCCGGCGAGAGTAGCGGCGTGACCTGTCTGGCGAAACGCTGGGCCTTCTCCTCTCCTCTCAGCACCGCCAGAAACCGTTCATGCAAGAGGGTCTTCTGAACCGCGGAAAGCGTCGGTTCATCCTCCAGGGTGTCGGCAATACGACAGAGCAGGTAGGCATTGGTCACGACCTTGCTCAGATCGGCCGGGAGCTGAGGAATGGTGAAGGCAAAGGTGCGTGACACCCCGCGAAGGACCTTGCCCTGATAGGCTTCTGCTTCTGCAATTCCGGAAGCCGTCGCAAGGACCTTGGCCATGGCAGTACACCCATTCATGTGTGGCGATTGACCGACCCGCGTGACGTGCGAGTATCGAGACAGGTTGATCGGGCAGGCTATCACGCTGGCGTTGGGAGACTAACGACGCCCAGCCAACGTCAAGGCCCCCTCCCCCGGCAGCTTGCTTGTGATCATTGCGCGGTGGCCCTCCTTCCGGTGTCAGACCGTTAACGGGATGTCAGGGTCTGACACCGGGCGCAGGTCACTCGCTACGCGCCGCGTAGGCGCGTGACGTTCGTGTTTCCGGCTTCAGCCCATCAACACGAAGCCGTTGAACTGCCAGATCGTCAACAGCGTCAGCAGCAACACCACCACCAGCCCGACATGGCGCAGGCGCCGGCCCCGGGGCCAACCCTCCTCACCCAGCACGGGCACCAGCAGGGCAAGCGCCCCCAGGCTGGCCGCCCCCGCCAGCATGGCGACGCCCTGGGCGGCCACGAAGGCCGGTGGCGGGAAGTCGAAGAAGGCGAGTCCCACGTCCTGCGTGATGGGCAGCACACCGGCCAGGGCCAGTCCCATGCTCACCAGCCACAGACCGGCGGCCAGCAGCGTCAGCCGTGCGGCCCAGCGCACCACGGCGCGACGTGCTGGCGGCCGCTCCCGGCCGACCAGCGCCACCACCAGGGTGGCGACGAACATTCCCCCGGCCAGGCCCAGGAAGGCCAGCCGCCATCGCGGGTTGGCCAGCGGCCCGACCCGCTCCATCACCATGATCGGCTCCGGCACGGCCAGGTGCGTCACGGCGCCACTCTCGTCGGCGAGAAAGCGCAGCGACTCGCCGCTATCGGCCTGGCGGAAGTGCCCCTCGCCCGGCGCCTGCACCAGGCGCACCTGCCGCCCCCGGCGGCTCAGCACCAGCCGGCCGTCCCGGTCCGGGTGGACGCCGGTCATGTCGTGGTTGAGCAGCGCCTCGACGGTGGTATAGGGCCGCCGCGTGGAGAGGTAATCCCCCGCATAGCGCGCCGGGTCGTCGGGCGCCGTGGCCGCAGCGGGGGCTTCGGTCGGGAAGTAGCGGCGCACCAGCTGCTCGACGAAGCCGCGGATCAGCGCCTGGCCGCCGTTGCTGTTGGTGGAGATGAACACCCCCAGCTCGAGTTCGGGGATCAGCTGCAGGTCGGACACGAAGTGCACGGTACCGCCGCCATGGCCGATGGCCCGGTAGCCGGCGATCTCGCTCTCGATGAAGCCGTGGGCCATGCCGGGCTGCCCCGGGGCCACCCGATAGTGGGTTCGCTGCATCTCGCGTGCCGTGTCCGGCGTGAGCAATTGCACGTCGCCGAGGCGACCCTCGTTGAGGTGGGCGCGCATGAAGCGCGCCATGTCGGTCGCCGTGGTGGAGAGGCTGCCGGCCGGGCCGATGCCGCCGACGAAGGTGAAGCCGCCCGGCCGGAAGGCGCCCTCGACCCATTGGTAGCCCTCGCTGACCCGCTCGCGCAGGGCCGGCGCCATGGGGGCCTGCTTGCGCTGCGGCCCCCAGGGCTCGAGGAAGGTGCTGTCCCGCATGCCCAGCGGCTCCAGCAGGTAACGCTCGGCGTAGGCTTCCCAGGAGAGGCCGCTGACCTCGGCGACCACCAGGCCGGCCATCGCCACCCCGTAGTTGGAGTAGGCCGGCCAGGTGCCCGGCGGTCGCACCTGGGCCGGGGCATGGCGGCGTAGGTAGTCACGCAGCGAGAGCACGGCGTCGGGGTCATCCTCGAAGAGATGGCCCATGGCCGTGTCCTCGAAGCCCGGGGTGTGGGCCATCAGCTGGCGCAGGGTGATGGGCGCCGGGTAGCGGGTCGCCAGGGGGAAGTCGGTCAGGATGTCGCGGATATCGGCGTCCAGGTCGAGCCGTCCCTGCTCCACCAGCTGCATCACCGCCGTCCAGGTGAAGAGCTTGGAGATCGAGCCCGGCCGGAACAGGGTCTGCTCGGCGACTACCGGGCGCCCGGCCTCGAGGTCGGCCGACCCGAAGCCTTTGGCCAGCAGCAGTTCGTCGTCCTTGACCACCGCCACCGTGACGCCGGCCACGCGGTGGGCCTCCATGCGCGCCTTCACGAAGCCGTCGACGAAGGCCTCCAGGTCCTGCCTGTCGATGGCCGCCCCCATGGCCATTCCCGCCCACAGCCAGGCCAGCAGGCCGCACAGGACGCCTCGCACGAGGTTCATGATCGTGTGCCTCCCCGTGTCGCATCGCTGCCCTTCGCAGGGTCAAGCATCGGTCACCTCCAGCCCCGCCAACAGGTCGGGGATCTCGTTGCACAGGAAACGGGCCTCCACGCACTCACCCAGGTGCCCCTCGGCGAAGCGCAACAGCCCGAGTGCGGCATGCGGCAGTCGCCGGTCGCGGCGCACGATGAACTGCCAGTGGCTCTCGATGGGCAGCCCCGCCACCGGCAGGATCACCAGATCCGGATGCTCCGGCGGCAGCACGTGCTCGGAGAGCACGGCGAGCCCCATCCCCGAGGCCACGCCGACCCGGATCGCCTCGTTGCTGGCCATCTGCAACGTCGGCCCCAGGGTCAAGCCCTGCTCCTGCAGCCAACTCTCGAAGAGCATCCGCGTGGCCGAGCCGGGCTCGCGCAGCAGGAAGCGCTCGCCCAGCAGCTCGCTCATCGCCACCCGGTCGCGTTCCGCCAGCGGGTGGCCCCGCGGCGCCACGGCCACCAGGGGATTGCGCAGGAACCGGCCGGCCCGGGCATGGGCCAGCGAAGGGGGGTGGCTGAACACGTAGAGGTCGTCGTCCTGGCGCTCGAAGCGGGTCAGCACCTGGCGGCGGTTGCCGATATGCAGGGTGACGTCCACCTCGGGAAAGGCCCGGCTGTAGGGGCCGAGCAGGCGCGGCAGCACGTATTGGGCGGTGTTGACCAGGGCGATGGAGCAACGCCCCCGCGCCCCGCCGCGCAGCGAGGCCAGGTAGTCCTCGAAGTCGTCGAAGCGCCCCAACACCTCGCGGCTCGCCCGGTAGAGCTCGCCGCCCGCCTCGGTGGGCACCAGGCGCCCCTGGCGGCTCTCGAGCAGCGGCTCGCCCACCGTCTCGGCCAGGCGACGCAGCTGCTGGGAGACCGTAGGCTGGGTCAGGTGGAGCCGACGCGCCGCCTCGCTGATCGAGCCGGCACGCACCACCGCGGCATAGACCTGCAGCAGGCGGAAGGTCAGGTGTCGGATGTTCATTGGCGGGGTGCCCTGGATCGTCTATAGATGATCGTCAATGATGCAATGCGAAAGAGTTTATTGGAATCAATGTCCGGGGCTTCGCAGAATGCGTGGCGTTTTCCTTCAGCCACCAGAGACCTCCCGATGCCCGATATCGTGGTGATGTTCTTCCTGCTCGGCCTGCTGGCCGGGCTGGTGAAGTCCGACCTGACCATCCCCAAGGCCGCCTACGACACCCTGAGCCTGCTGCTGATGCTGACCATCGGCCTCAAGGGCGGCATGGCGCTCTACGGCAACCTGAGCTGGTCACTGGTGCCCGAACTGGCCGCGGTGGCCGCCCTCGGCGCGCTGATCCCGCTGGCCCTGATGCCGGTGCTGCGCCGCCTGGTGCGCCTCTCCGCTGCCGACAGCGCCAGCATAGCCGCCCACTACGGCTCGGTGAGCGCCGGTACCTTCGCCGTGGCGCTGGCCTTCGCCGAGAGCCGCGCCCTGCCCATCGGCGCCGAGGTCACCCTCTATCTCGTGATGATGGAGCTGCCCGCGATCATGGTCGCCATCGCGCTCTATCGCCGTCATGCGGGCAAGGCCGCCGGGGAAGCGATGCAGGGGATCTGGCACGAAACCCTGACCAACCGCGGCGTGATCCTGCTGGCCGGCGGCGCGGTGATCGGCGCCATGTATGGCCCCCAGGAGGGCGCCAACGTCACCGAGCTCTTCACCAGTGCCTTTCATGCCGTGCTCGCCCTCTTCCTGCTGCAGATGGGCCTGACCGCGGCGGACACCCTGCGTCCGATTCCCTGGTTCCACTGGCGACTGCTCACCTTCGCCCTGGTGGCCCCGCCGCTGCTGGCGATGGCCGGCCTGAGCGTCGGCCTGGCGCTGGGGCTGCCCCAGGGCTCCCTGCTGATCCTCACCGCCCTTGCCGCCAGTGCCTCCTACATCGCCGCGCCGGCCGCCATCCGCACGGCGATCCCCCAGGCCAACATCGGCCTGGCGATGCTGGCCTCGCTCGGCTTCACCTTCCCGCTCAACGTGATCCTCGGCATCCCGCTCTACCACCAGCTGATCACCTGGCTGGCCAGCTAGGCTCTCGAGACCGGCCACCGCCCGGTGGCCGGTCTCCTCACGCCTCACGCCTCACGCCTCACCCCTCACCCCTCATCCCTCATCCCCCTTTCGACATTCGTCGTAGCCGCCAAAACCTGCACTTTACGTTAACGTCAACCTCGCCTAGTCTTGTGCCATCTGCCATCCTGATGACCAACTGTTTGCCCCTGGCGCCTCACCCGAGCGGTCGGCGCCTCACCTGACAAGAACGGGAGCCCGCCATGCATACGCCCTACAAGCCCCTCGACTTCGGCCTCGACGACGAGCTGAACATGCTGCGTGACCAGGTCAACGCCTTCGCCCGGGACGAGATCGCCCCGCGCGCCGCCGAGATCGACGAGAAGAACGAGTTTCCCAACGATCTCTGGCAGAAGTTCGGCGACATGGGCCTGCTCGGCATCACCGTGTCGGACGAGGACGGCGGCAGCGGCATGGGCTACCTGGCGCACTGCATCGCCGTGGAGGAGATCTCCCGGGCCAGCGCCTCCGTGGGCCTCTCCTACGGCGCGCACTCCAACCTTTGCGTCAACCAGCTCAAGATCAACGCCAGTGCCGAGCAGAAGGCCAAGTACCTGCCCAAGCTCATCAGCGGCGAGCACGTCGGCGCGCTGGCCATGTCCGAGCCGGGCGCCGGCTCCGACGTGGTCTCCATGAAGCTCAAGGCCGAGAAGCGCGGCGACCACTACGTGCTCAACGGCAACAAGATGTGGATCACCAACGGCCCCGACGCCGATGTCCTGGTGGTCTACGCCAAGACCGACCCGGAAGCCGGCTCCAAGGGCATCACCGCCTTCATCATCGAGAAGGGCATGCCCGGCTTCTCCACCGCCCAGAAGCTCGACAAGCTCGGCATGCGCGGCTCCAACACCTGCGAGCTGGTGTTCCAGGACTGCGAGGTGCCGGAAGCGAACGTGCTCGGCGAGGTCGGCAAGGGCGTGCGCGTGCTGATGAGCGGCCTGGACTACGAGCGCACCGTGCTCGCCGCCGGCCCCATCGGCATCATGCAGGCGGCGCTGGACATCGTGGTGCCCTACGTCCACGAGCGGAAGCAGTTCAATCAGTCCATCGGCGAGTTCCAGCTGGTGCAGGGCAAGATCGCCGACATGTACACCACCCTGAACGCCTGCCGTGCCTACCTCTACGCCGTGGCCGCCGGCTGCGACCGCGGCCAGACCTCGCGCAAGGATGCCGCCGGCGTGATCCTCTACTGCGCGGAGAAGGCCACCCAGGTGGCGCTGGACGCCATCCAGCTGCTCGGCGGCAACGGCTACATCAATGAGTACCCGACCGGGCGCCTGCTGCGCGATGCCAAGCTCTACGAGATCGGCGCCGGCACCAGCGAGATCCGCCGGATGCTGATCGGCCGCGAGATCTTCAACGAATCCAAGTAAGGGCCGCGTTCCATGAGCATCCTCCAGACCCAGATCAATCCGCGCAGCGACGTCTTTCAGGGCAACGACGTCGCCATGCGCCACGAGGTCGGCAAGCTGCGCGAGCTGACCGCGGCCATCGCCCAGGGCGGCGGCCCGAAGGCCCGCGAGCGCCACGAGTCCCGCGGCAAGCTGTTCGTGCGCGACCGCATCGACCACCTGATCGACGAGGGCTCGCCCTTCCTCGAGTTCTCGTCGCTGGCCGCCCACGACGTCTACGACTCCGCGGTGCCCGCCGCCGGCGTGGTCACCGGGATCGGCCGCGTCTCGGGGGTGGAGTGCGTGATCGTCGCCAACGACGCCACGGTCAAGGGCGGCACCTACTTCCCGCTCACCGTGAAGAAGCACCTGCGCGCCCAGGAGATCGCCCGCAAGCACCGCCTGCCGTGCATCTACCTGGTCGACTCCGGCGGCGCCTTCCTGCCCCGCCAGGACGAGGTCTTCCCCGACCGCGACCACTTCGGCCGCATCTTCTACAACCAGGCCACAATGTCCGCCGAGGGCATCCCGCAGATCGCCGTGGTGATGGGCTCCTGCACCGCGGGCGGAGCCTATGTGCCGGCCATGGCCGACGAGTCGATCATCGTCAAGGAGCAGGGCACCATCTTCCTCGGCGGCCCGCCCCTGGTGAAGGCCGCCACCGGCGAGAGCATCAGCGCCGAGGACCTGGGCGGCGCCGACGTGCACGCCAAGGTGAGTGGCGTGGCCGACCACTACGCCGAGAACGACGCCCACGCCCTGCAGCTGGCGCGCGGTTGCATCTCGCGGCTCAACTGGCAGAAGCGCGGCCAGCTCGCCATGCAGGCGCCCAAGCCCCCGCGCCTCGATCCCAGCGAGCTCTACGGCATTGTCGGCACCGACCTCAAGAAGCCCTACGACGTGCGCGAGGTGATCGGGCGCATCGTCGACGACTCCGACTTCGACGAGTTCAAGCGCTACTACGGCGACACCCTGGTCACCGGCTTCGCCCACATCCAGGGCTACCCGGTGGGCATCGTCGCCAACAACGGCGTGCTGTTCTCGGAGAGTGCCGTCAAGGGCGCGCACTTTATCGAGCTGTGTGCCCAGAGGAAAATTCCGCTGATCTTCCTGCAGAACATCACCGGCTTTATGGTGGGTTCCAAGTACGAGCACGAGGGCATCGCCAAGCACGGCGCCAAGCTGGTCACCGCGGTGGCCTGCGCCAAGGTACCCAAGTTCACCGTGCTGATCGGCGGCAGCTTCGGCGCCGGCAACTACGGCATGTGCGGCCGCGCCTATGACCCCAACCTGCTCTTCATGTGGCCCAACGCGCGCATCTCGGTGATGGGCGGCGAGCAGGCCGCCGGCGTGCTCTCCCAGGTCAAGCGCGAGCAGATCGAGCGCGAGGGGCGCGAGTGGACCAAGGAGGAGGAAGAGGCCTTCAGGGCACCCACCCGCGAGCAGTACGAGCACCAGGGCCACCCTTACTACGCCAGCGCCAGGCTGTGGGACGACGGCGTGATCGACCCGCTGCAGACCCGCGAGATCCTCGGCCTGTCGCTGGCCGCCGCCATGAATGCCGAAGTGGAAGAGACCCGCTTCGGCGTGTTCCGGATGTGAGGTCGAGATGACACAGACAACTTCCCGACTGACGATCGACGACCGCGGCGTGGCCTGGCTGACCCTGGAGCGCCCGGACGTCCACAACGCCTTCGACGACCACCTGATCGCCGAGCTCAACGATCATCTGCGCCGCGTGGGCGAGCTCGCCCACCGTAACGAGGTGCGCGCGCTGGTGCTGGGCTCCCAGGGCAAGAGCTTCTCCGCCGGGGCGGACCTCAACTGGATGAAGCGCATGGTCGACTATGACTTCGAGGACAACCTGGCGGACTCCCGGGAGCTCTCGGCGCTGATGCACGGCCTGGACACCCTGCCCTGCCCCACCGTGTGCCGCGTGCAGGGCGCCGCCTTCGGCGGCGCCGTGGGCCTGGCCGCCTGCTGCGACATCGTCATCGCCTCCGAGAAGGCGAAGTTCTGCCTCTCCGAGGTGAGGATCGGCCTCTCGCCGGCGGTGATCAGCCCCTACGTGCAGCGCGCTGTGGGCTCCCGCCAGATGCGTCGCTACGCGCTGACCGCCGAGGTCATGGACGCCCCCACCGCCGAGGCCCTGGGCCTGGCCCACCGGGTGGTCGCCCACGAGGAGCTCGACGCCGCCGTGGCGGCCATGGTCGACACCCTGCTTGGCACCTCGCCCCAGGCCAGCCGCGCCACCAAGGCGCTGCTCGCCGAGGTGGCCCGCGAGCCCGACAGCAACACGACCCGCGATCATACCTGCCGGGTGATCAGCGAGCTGCGTGTCAGCCATGAAGGCCAGGAGGGACTCACCAGCTTCTTCGAGAAGCGCCGCCCCGCCTGGGCCCCCGACTCCCCCTCGAACACGGAGCGCCGACAATGAGCCAGACGACCCATAACACCAAGCGCTTCGACACCCTGCTGGTCGCCAACCGCGGCGAGATCGCCTGCCGCGTGATGCGCACGGCGCGTGCCATGGGCCTGCGCACCGTCGCCGTCTACTCCGACGCCGACGCCAACGCCCGCCACGTGCGCGAGGCCGACGAGGCCATCCGCCTGGGCCCGGCCGCGGCCCGCGAGAGCTACCTCAAGGTCGAGGCCGTGGTGGAGGCCGCGCGGCGCAGCGGCGCCGGCGCCATCCATCCCGGCTACGGCTTCCTCTCCGAGAACGGCGCCTTCGTCGAGGCCCTCGACCAGGCCGGCATCGTCTTCGTCGGCCCGCCCGCCTCGGCCATCGCCGCCATGGGCGACAAGTCCGCCGCCAAGTCGCGCATGGCCAACGCCGGCGTGCCGCTGGTGCCTGGCTACCACGGCGATGACCAGGACGACGCCCTGCTCAAGGCCGAGGCCGACAAGATCGGCTACCCGGTGCTGCTCAAGGCCAGCGCCGGCGGCGGCGGCAAGGGCATGCGCGTGGTGGAGGCCGCCGCCGGCTTCCAGGCCGCCCTGGACGGCTGCCGCCGCGAGTCCCAGGCCGCCTTCGGCGACCAGCGCATGCTGATCGAGAAGTACCTGACCCAGCCGCGCCACGTCGAGGTCCAGGTGTTCTGCGACAGCCACGGCAACGGCGTCTACCTCTTCGAGCGCGACTGCTCCGTGCAGCGCCGCCACCAGAAGGTGCTGGAGGAGGCCCCGGCCCCCGGCATGAGCGAGGGCCTGCGCCGCGAGATGGGCGAGGCCGCGGTGCGCGCCGCCAAGGAAATCGGCTACGTGGGCGCCGGCACCGTGGAGTTCCTGCTGGACATCGACGGCTCGTTCTTCTTCATGGAGATGAACACCCGCCTGCAGGTGGAGCACCCGGTCACCGAGATGATCACCGGCCAGGACCTGGTGGCGTGGCAGCTGCGCGTGGCCATGGGCGAGGCGCTGCCGCTGACCCAGGACGAGCTGACCATCACCGGCCACAGCTTCGAGGCGCGGCTCTATGCCGAGGACCCGGAGCAGGACTTCCTGCCCGCCACCGGCACCCTGACCCGCTTCGCCATGGACCTGGAAGGCGCCGGCCTGGACCCCGAGCGCGTGCGCCTGGACAGCGGCGTGGAGACCGGCGACGCCGTCTCGATGCACTACGACCCGATGCTCGCCAAGCTGATCGTCCATGGCGACGACCGCGCCCAGGCGCTGGCGACGCTGAACCGGGCGCTGGCCGCACTCGACGTGCAGGGGGTGGTCACCAACCGCGCCTTCCTGCAGCGGCTGGCCACCCACCCGGCCTTCAAGGCCTGCGAGCTCGACACCCGCTTCATCGAGAAACACGAGGAGACCCTCTTCGCGCCGCGCCGCTACAGCATCGAGGAGTATGCCGGGGCCGCCCTGGTGGGCCTCAACCAGCTCTCCCGCGAGTGCGAGAGCGACTCGCCCTGGGACCGCCACGACGGCTTTCGCGTAAACGCCCCGCACACCATCCGCATCGCCCTGTGCGACCCGGCCCATGCCCAGGACGACGACGATTCCGAGGCCGTGGTGGTGGTCGAGGGCACCCGCGAGGACAACGCCGGCCCCTGGCACCTGACCATCGGCGGCGAGACGCTCACCGCGCGCCTCGACCCGCTGGCCGGCGACGCCGTGGCCATGACCCTGGACGGCCACCGCCGCCGCCTGCAGGCCCGCCGCGACGGCAACGTGGTGGTGATGGTCGACCCGCGCGGCGAGACCCGCCTCTTCTGGCGGCGCATCGACGCCATCGACCACGGCCACCACGAGGCGGAGTCGACCCTCACCGCGCCCATGCACGGCACCGTGGTGGCACTGCTGGTGGAGGCCGGCGCCCGCGTCGAGAAGGGCATGCCGCTGATGGTCATGGAGGCCATGAAGATGGAGCACACCATGTCCGCCCCCGCTGACGGGCATGTGGCGAGCTTCCACTTCCAGGCCGGTGATACCGTGGGCCAGGGCGACGTGCTGCTGGAGTTCGCCCCCGACGAATAGCGCCGAGCGCCGAACTCAAGGCTAAGCCGCAACGCTATCCTCCAATGCTAGCGGCGCCGGAGACAGGTCGTATAGAGGGGGTCCTATGCCAGGGATGGCATCGGTAGCGCCCAGGGAGGGGTTCACAGCGCCCCCGGAAGGCCGGCCCCGCTCGTAGACCTGTCGCCGGGTAAGCCGCGGCTAATAGTCACCTCATCGGTTCGCCCTGAGCAAGACAGGAGAAGATTCATGGCATTCCCCCAACACGTGCGCCTGGTCGAGGTCGGCCCGCGCGACGGGCTGCAGAACGAGCCCGAGCCGATCAGCACCACCACCAAGCTCGAGCTGATCGAGCGCCTCGGCGCGGCCGGCATTAGCTACATCGAGGCGGCAAGCTTCGTCTCGCCCAAGTGGGTGCCGCAGATGGCCGACCACCGCCAGGTGATGAAGAACCTCGCCCGCCGCGACGGCGTGACCTACGCGGCTCTCACCCCCAACCTCAAGGGGCTGGAAGGCGCCCTGGAGTGCGGTGTCGAGGAGGTGGCGGTGTTCGGCGCCGCCTCCGAGGCGTTCTCGCAGAAGAACATCAACTGCTCCGTGGCCGAGTCCCTGGCCCGCTTCGAACCGGTGCTCGAGCGCGCGCAACAGGCCGGGGTGCGGGTGCGCGGCTACGTCTCTTGCGTGCTGGGCTGCCCCTACGAGGGCGAGATCGCCCCGGCCAAGGTGGCCGAAGTGAGCAAGGCGCTCTTTGAGATGGGCTGCTACGAGGTCTCGCTCGGCGACACCATCGGCACCGGCACCCCGCTCAAGGCCAAACGCATGCTCGAGGCCGTAAGCCGCGACATCCCCATGGACAAGCTCGCCGCCCACTTCCACGACACCTACGGCCAGGCGCTCGCCAACCTCTACGCCGTGATGGAGGAAGGCATCGCCGTGGTCGACAGCTCCGTCGCCGGCCTCGGCGGCTGCCCCTACGCCAAGGGGGCTTCCGGCAACGTGGCAAGCGAGGATGTGGTTTACCTGCTCGACGGCCTCGGCATCGAGACCGGCATCGACCTGAACGCCCTGGCTGACACCGGCACCTGGATCACCCAGACCATCGGCCGGCCCAACCGCTCCAAGGTGGGGGTGGCACTGGCCAGCCGCTGATCGGCGGCTGCCCTCTCTCTACAGCCACAAGGGCGCCTCGGGTAATGTGGCAAGCGAGGACGTGATCTACCTGCTCGACGGCCTCGGCATCGAGACCGGCATCGACCTGAACGCTTTGGCCGCCACCGGCACTTGGATCACCCAGGCCATCGGCCGGCCCAACCGCTCCAAGGTGGGGGTGGCGCTGGCGGCGAGATAATCGCAACGCCAACAAGCAAAAGCCCCGAGTCAGGTGACTGACTCGGGGCTTTGTTTGTGGGCAGTTGAACGCTTTTGTTCAGCGGCGCGCTCTAGCCCGTCCGGTGGAGGCCCAAAGGGCCGGAACGCACTGCAACTATTTGTTAGACACAGGTTTCCCAATGCTTTAGATACAGCGACCCGAACTCAATTATTGCTAGCCCATCAGAAAGCACTTGAGGATGGAAGAGAATGGGCTTTGGAGGTTCCTCCTCATAGGAGTGCAAGAACACAAAGGATGGCCTTCCGATTTGCGCTTGCTTTTCATACGTCTCCTCCAATTCCTGCCATCTCATCGCTTTAATCAGTTCAATTTTGAGGGACTCCAACTGATTGTATTGCTCTCCTTCCTCAGCGGTGAATTCGGCGGGTGGAATATATAGAGGAATTCTATGAGCCAGCGCGTCGCGGAATGACTTTAAGTACTTTTCCCGCCATTCGATAATGATATTCGACGACAAATAGTCTTTTAGGGGCTCAGGGCAATATTTTGCAGTGTTCTTGTGGAAGAGCCCCACGCCATGTTTGCCGCCCACCTTCTCCAAAAGGTCGTGTCGAAAAACAAACGCCCAAGCCCAGTTATCGAATATGCCGTAAAGGTTCATAACATATGCATGAAGATTTATTTGAACGTCGTAGAGTTTTTCTCTACTAATCGGCCTTTTAGTGCTTGGCGGAAATTCAGTGAATATGTTTTCAATTGACCTTTTAATAACACTTATTCGACGACCTGCTCCGTGTAACAAGTGCTCCTTTACGCTCGGGTGCGCGGAATTCTGACCAGCAATCACCGTTTGCAGCATCAGATTCTGAAGACCTTCGCAAACCCGACCATATTCTTGTTCGAACTTCGCAATTTGCTCATCAGAATATGGCACGAAAATATCCCATAGTTTGTCTAACGTTTGCAGCAGGGCGCGACGTCAGGAGCGCCCCCTGCCTGCGTTTGTTAGCTGATTTTCCAAAGCCTCTTTGATAGCGCCCCAAAATCGTTCGCGATCAAACGATATTCGATCGTATGGATAGCGTTCAGCAAGCTTCGAGCCCAATACTTTTGGTGCGTCGGAACTATGATCAGTCAACAGTACGAGGGTAACCGCAGACTGCTCGTGTGGCACCAATGTTTGGTGATATACTCCACGAGGAACCTCATAACGACTCCCGGACCGACGTAATTCATCCACTTCTGCAAAGGTATCGACTTCATTAGGTGTTCTAACTATCTCTGAACCACCACTATAATAACTGACGGAGTATTCACACCACTCCGTCCCCGGCTGAACACGATACTGTAAGTCCCTCACCGCTCCCGCCAGTACGAGGCTCTCCAATCTGTAAGTATGGGTATGAATGGGCCAATCAGGGTTTTTGACTCTTCGCTCACCTTCAGGCCAATAATGCACGCGTGCAATATGGCTTGAAGAAACTTCGTCGATAACACAGGAGACGAACCCAAGCGGATGCCAAAGCGGAACCAAATTGGCCGAGAGAGAACCAAAGTTTTCTCGAAGAAAACCGAGCATATCTGAAATTTCAGTTTTCATATGGATTTTTCGACTCCCGACACGCCTGAAGAACAACCGCCGGTTTAATTTTGTTACATAGCTCCGTCATTCCGGCCCTTTCAAGAGCATCAAATACATCACTTTCCTCAATCTGGGCGAATTCAATTCCACGCCGCATACCATCAAGGTTTACTTTCGTCCCCTGATCTCGCGCAAATTCCATTGATGTCTCAAAGTGTTCATAGATGAAATGATCTCGGTTGATTTTGAGCGCCGGTTGTCGACGGTCTTCCACTGTTATGATCATTGCCTCGTCATTTGAATCTATCCTAACAGGATCAAATGAAGCACTTAGATACAAATCTATGATTACCCTTCGATTATTTGAGTACCAAGAACAAATAACGACAGTTACTAGAATCTGAAGGGCGACGGTATCGGCATCGTACTGTTTTCCCTTATCGATTGAGTTTATTTGGCTTCGGTATGACGCGTGTTTTTCGCACAATGCCTTATTGTTAGGGTCGATCACGCAAGCACTAATATGGCAATTTTGTCGATCTGCCAGGGTTGGGAGAACCTTACCTCGCATATACCGGCCAAAGTTTCCCTTGTAACGCCACCTCGTGGCCGTGCTCAATAGCTTGTCAAATTCCTTCGTTATTTTTCCGGCTTCAAGCTCAATCATACCTTCGGCAGTTTTTTGCCGAGGAATGAAAGAGCTCACTACCCACAATAAGAACAGTGACGTAAAAATTGCTGCCGCAATAGCTCTAATATATCCAAGCAGCGTTTCAATGAAGGGTAATGTTCCGAGCTTCCAATCGAGCAGTAGCGCGATCGTAATAAAAGCAATCAACAGCACAACGAAGGTTCGTCGGTGTTTTTGGGGCAAAGTGAGAATAGATTGTGTATCCATCTTTTATTTTTAATCCAGAAGAAACGGTTATGATTTGACTTGAGCAGCTAACGCCCGCATTTGTGGCTCGTTTGGAGCGCAGCGGAAAACCAGTCCGACAACATGCGCTTGTTAGCCTAGCTTCGCTTCAAGCTTTGACAAAAACATTGCTTGAAATTCTGGCTGCATTTCTGTTTCCACACCCATCATAGAAACAACTTTTTCAACCAATTCGTTCTTGTTATACGAAACACCATTTCTCGATACGACATCCCCATCAATTGTCAATTCTTCGCCTAGACCGTATATCCTATCGATTAAAGAAGGTGGATAGTAGTATTCAATTCCGTTCTTAGGCCAAATGACAATGTTTTCAGGAAGGACTCCCATTCTTTCAAGTTGATCAGGAAGACCTGCCGAATGTACAGAATCCAAAATGATAAATATCCTGTCACGATATGGACTCCGCTGAAGATCCGATAGAAGTCCTTTTGCTACAGTAAGAACCTCCTTAATGCGATTATCTGAATTGGCAGCAATAACACTTATTTGCGAGCTAGAATGCTTAAGAGAAATCACTCTCTCTATGAACTTATGATCACACTTTCCTTCAACAAGAATAATTGACGAAGGCAGATATAGAGTTTCAAACCTATTACCTAATAAGAAAAAGTGGATGCTATTAAAGTCAGCTTGGGTTTGTACAGGTAATACCGTTATTTCATCCCCCGCCTTTGATACAGTGTAGTTATTGGATATGTTCAGTTTGTCGAGAAAAATTGTAGAGTGAGTTGCAAAAACCAAGGTTTTAATATGTGGAAAGTATTTTTGCCGATGTGCTCGGTCAAATAGAAAATCTGCCAAAATACCTTGAGCTTCTGGGCTTATCCCCAGCTCCGGCTCGTCAATAAGAAATGTATCATAGTCTTCGTCTAAAAGACTTGTTACTAGGGTTGTAATTAGACGAAATCCAGAGCTAGTGTATGAAATATTATGCCCATCGCATGAAATGTATTTTTGCGACATAGAGTTGTTTTCTACTGTATACCTAAACTCTAACGTAACTCCTAAAAGGTCGAATATAATCTCTGTCAATTTATCTCGCTGCTCATCGGCTAACTCAGCAATAGCCTGCTGCAAATTGACAGGGGAGTTATCGATATTCTGTTGCTGCTGTTGCCATTGCTGCATAAACTGTCGCCACTTTTCGTCGCGACGGTTTCTATTTGGAGTGTAGTGTCCTAGCAGATTGAAGTTTTGATACCTTGCTGGTCCAAGATACGAAGCGTTCTGTCCCCATTGCTGAGTGAGCGTCTTAAGTAAGAAGGATTTACCGCAGTTATTCCGACCAACTAAAACTGCATACTCAGATTCTCTTATTCTTTGAAGTGTTTCATTGGACTCATCTGTAAACCTTGTCCCTGGTTTTTGATCGTATCTGTACATTGGGTAATTCCTTATAAGGCTAACGCCGCAATAAGCGGTGAGTAACAGTTTGCTAAGATGTGAAGCGAAGCAGAACCGAGCAAACTGTTACGAATCCGAATTTATTGCCTTGTTAGCGATCAATATCTTCCATACCTTGAATACAACTTCCACATTCCCCACACCGCACCAGACGTAGATAAAAATGACAATATTGAAGAGAAAAAAGGAAAAATTATATTAAGCCAATCATCAAATGGTGAAATGCCATAGTCAGCACCAGAATTCCATTTATATATGTAAAGCCAAGAAAAGATTAGGGCTAACACACCTGACAAAATAAATGGAGCTAACAAAATAGCCCCGAAGTAGCTTTGATCTTTGTAATCAACTTTATTTTCAATATAGTTATAAATCCAAATACACATTATCGACCAAGGTATTCCCCAAACAAATGCATTTACTTCTTCTTGGTGCACGTACTACTCCATTTGATTGCTAACAGGTATTAGACAGCGCGCTCGTTTATTGACTTGAACGAGCATGCGTGTTCAACAATATTATCAGCGCAACCTTTCCTCAGCTAACCCTCTGATTTCATGACACCCAAAGGAAACCTTGGCCACCTATACAGAATTCGCACGCTTGCGCGTTTTGCCAACGCCAATAATACTGTATGTACATCCATGCATCGAGAGGATGGGAGTATGGATACGCACAGCAAACCGCCGAAGCTGAGGAACCGGATCAGGGTCACCCTGCGGGTGAAACGTTACAGCCCGCGCACCGAGAAGACCTACTGCTACTGGATACGCTACTTCATTCGCTTCCACGGGGTCCGGCATCCCGCCGGCATAGGATGCCGCGAGATGGAGTAGCCGATAGATCGCGCTCTTACCTACAGGGGTTCATTCAATAACTGAGAAGTTCTCCAGGCACGCTACCGCCCCTACCCGGCAAGCCATGATGGCGCCCTGCCATCCCTGCGGTAGTCCCTGCGTTCCGGCGATGTTGGTATACCGCCTGGTCGTCTAAGCAACCTTAACCAGCTAGCGTATGCAAGAGTCATGATGGATGCCACACATCGATTGGTCGCAGACGTCGCTCGCCCCGGCGTCTGGGGTCTTGGGCCCCGGGCCAGCGGGAATCCCAACCCTTCCATAGCGGGCGTGGCAAACGGCGTGAGGTGATGGCACCGCTGCAATCAAAAGCCCGCAAGCCGGATTACGGGCCCAGGGGTTTCGTGATGGTCACGCTCACCTACCCTTGCTGGAGCTTTGACCCTTGGCACAGCGGGCTGGCCATCAGCCGCAAACTGGTACGACGTGTTGAATGTCGTCCAGGCTGCCGGCTCACCCACCTGGCCGAGCGCCCGAACATTCGTTTGACTCGTAGTCAAACCGCCCCCCGTTGTCTAAACAGCGATCGATTGCCACCTGGCGGGCCACCCAGGGACCTGAAGTCAGGGCAAGGACAACGGTCACCGTTACAATGACCAAGGCCATGATCACTGCTTTCTTATGGCGCAACGGGCAAGTCCTGGCGACGCGCGGTACCTGGATGTGGAGGCCGCTCCGCTACCCCTGCCATGCGACGATCCTGATATTTCACCATGGGCATCACCGGGCGCCGGCTTTTCACTGCCACTTGAAAGTGCACCATCACTGGCTCCGCGTTCATGGCATGGTCATGTGTCTGCTTCGCGGTGCGGTTAGCCATCATCTTGTCGACGGACGGCTGAAGTGGTCAGAAAGTCGTTCAACTGATAGTCATCGATGAAATCCGGCGTGCCCGCGGGGACGGAAACGATCATCGTCGAGTTGATCACACGGCGTTTCGATTCGTCCGGTGGCGCAATCGTCGCGGCATGCAGGGTGCCCTGCCATGCCGGTTGCGACTCGGAATATGGCGAACACGAGTTGTTGATGCAGAGGACCTGGTAGTCGGTGCTCGAGAAGCAGGGCACGCGAGTTTTATAGGGCCGCAAGAGGTCGTGGCCGGGCTTGAACATGGGATTGTATCTGGCCATGAATTCATTCGGCGAGAGATCATGATCGAATGCGCATTTCGCGTAGTCGAAGATCTCGATGTCGGAATCGATGGCAGAAGGCTCGTAGCCGAGCATCAAGAAGCATTCATCCGGCCCGCCATCGAGATGCGGCCGTGTGGTTTCCTGTTGATCGAAGCGTGCGGCCGACAGGTACGCCAGCGTGTTGCCGGTGGTGGATTCATGGATCGCGGCCATTTCGCGCTTGAGGTCCACCATCACCTGACGGAGGTCGACGGAATCGATGTCTCGACCGAGAGGGAGCACGCAGAAGCCTGGCCTGTCGAAGTTGACGCGACACGTACGGCGGTAGATGTCGTCGGCAATCGACCTCAGGACCCACGATGAGGGACGAAGGCAGATCGCGTCACGTGACCATGTGAGGGGGTCATCGTTCATGGACGGTGGGATGTCCCCATGGGATCATTATGCATGTCGCTCATAAGACCTGATCCTTTCCTGGTGAATGGGGCTTTCAAGGCACGACAGGGTGTTCGGCGTCCTTTCCCGCAACGGTGGTCCATTCACGGACATGCCAGGCGGTCACAAGACCGTTGATGACGTAGGGATCCGCTTCGGCGAAAGACGCTGCGACGTCTCTGGAATTTCCCTTGAAGACGATGGCGGCCCCATCCGCCGGATCGGCAAACGCGCCCCCGAGGAAGAATTCCCCCCGCTCGATGGACGCCTTTGCCAGTGCGAGGTGCTGATCCCGGAATTCCCCACGCCGCTCCAGGTAGTCAGGAGCGTATTCATAGAACAGGATATAGTGCATTACCTCACCTCCACATTATCGGTCGTGCTCTTTTGTGGTTCTGGTCAGCAGCTTGCCTGCATCCAGGACACGCGGGCCATCCGCGCTGCCCATTTCCACCTTGACGCCTTGGTAACTGAACTGGACATAGGTCAGGCTCCAGCCCTCCTCCCGGCGGTGAGCGGCCGCCTTGGATGCGAATGCCTGGCCGGCCTGACCCACCGACGAGAAATGCTCGCCGGGCACGAAAGGATCGATGTCGTTCAGGGCACGCTCGGGGCCGTACCCCCTTGCCGCGAGCCCACCGCAGATCAGAAACGGGATATTCCGATCTTCCGGTAACCCCACCATCCACCGGACCGCGACGCGATGCACGCGCCCTCCTATTGCGAATAACGCTAATATACCGTGCGACTCTCCATGCAACGATGGCGGTGAACAGGATGGATAGGTCCGGCTGGCGTTCCAACGATGTCGTCATTGCGCCCGGTCGTCTCGGCGACCTTGAGCGGTCAGCGTATGCGGGAGTCCCGATGGATGCCACTCGCCGATTGGGCGCAGGCATCCCATGATCTGGCGAGGAAGCATCCCGAATACCCGGCAGGCCAGCCCTCCAGGGTCGGCATGGGGCTGGCCGCTGGGTCATCCCCTTGCCAGAGGGGTGAGTGACTCAGGGGCCGTTCGGCTGACGACGACGCCCCGTCAATGGCGGCGAAAAGGCAGCATATCCCGCCACCAATGCGCCAAGGAAGAGCCCCCAGTCCATTGACACACCGAGCCATATGGCGCCGAGCACCCCATAGAACAGGCCCATCGTGGCCAGCACGAGACACCACGGACGAGACCTCAATCCCCCCAGTGTCAGCGTGACCCCGATGACGATCGAGAGCGTTGGGCAAGGGATGAGCCCGGTTGGCGCAGCGTACAGGTACTGGACGGGGCTCGCGGGTTCGAGAAAATGCGGGTAGACCCACCCAAACCCTATCATCAGAGCGCCGAGAACCGTCAGCCAAGGTGGCGCCACTTCCACGGGGTTGCCTCCCAGCCGGAAGGCAACGGCAAGCAGGGCGATCCCCGCAAGCGCGAAGGATATGCCGTTGAACGGATTGGAGTGGCCCCACGCCAGGATGCTGACCGAGAAGAGCGGCAAGGCGAGCAATACCCCCATGACGCGCCTTGTCGGACGCACGCCCAGGATGAGGCCCAGCACAAGGACGGCAAAATAGGCGTGCCACATGACAGAAAGCAGGTGCCAGTCGTTGGCTATCACCTTCAGGCCTGACAGTACCTCTTCTGAAGTTGGCATGGCTCTTGACCGACAATGCCCGCCATCACACTGAAAAAGCTCGGCGAGGCGGAGGGGTTCACTTCCGGTGGGTGGACCGGTTACGCCCACACGGCGGGCAGGAATGTCCTCGCTACCCCGGAGTTGTGAAGGCGCCTTGTGTTAGCTGACTCGAGCTTCTTTCAACATAAGGGGCCATGTCATGACCAGCAAACGACCGGTCCGATGCTTCGCGCGCTGGTGCGCTTTTGCGCTTTCCCCGCGCCCAAGGGTGAGAGTGAAACGGGACAGCGCTGCTGCCGGCCCGAAAACGTCACATGGGAGCGGCACGCGACCGCCCTGCCCGGCACGTCGTGATGGCCTCCTGCCATCCCTGCGGTAATCCCTGCGCTGCTTGTTGGTGGCATATCGCCTGATCGTCTAAGCGACCTTAAGCGCTCAGCGTATGCGAGAGTGCCGATGGATGCCACACCCCGAATGGTCGCAGGCGTCGCTCAAAGGATGCCTGAATCACTGTGACCATGGTGAAATCGTCGCGCCATAACGCAAAGCCCCCGAGCCAGGTGACTGACTCGGGGGCTTGGTGTGTGAGCGGTTTAACACTCAGCCTCAGCGGCGGCACGCAGCGCCGTCCGCACCATGCTGTTATTAGACCGCCGGCTTCTAGCCGCGAACTGCCGCTTCGATCACGGCGATGTCGATTTTCTTCATCGTCATCATGGCATCGAACGCCCGCTTGGCGGCAAAGCGATCGGGGCTGGTATACGCCTGGATCAACGCAATGGGGGTAATCTGCCAGGAGACGCCCCATTTGTCCTTGCACCAACCGCAGTCGCTCTCTTGGCCGCCGTTGCCGACGATGGCATTCCAGTAACGATCGGTCTCGGCCTGGTCCTCGGTGGATACCTGGAACGAGAACGCCTCATTGTGCTGGATCCCTGGCCCACCATTCAGCCCCAGGCAGGGAATGCCCATCACGGTGAACTCGACGGTCAACACGTCACCTTGCTTGCCCGCCGGGTAGTCTCCCGGTGCATGATGGACCGCGTCGACGGAGGAATCGGGAAAGGTCCTGGCGTAGAACCTCGCCGCCTCTTCGGCATCGCGTTCGTACCACAGGCAAATCGTGTTCTTGGCAATCTTGGTCATAGGCGCCTCCATCATGGTTCCGGGTCGACCGCCCCGATAGCTTCCCCCCCAGGTACCAGGGCACGAACAGGTGATCGCAAGCGACACACCCCTGTGCGCTACCTGGACACTTCACCCGGTTGTCGAGCGAAGAAGGCCCAGATCGACAACCGGCGACGATTTTTTCCATGGAGGCCGATCCGACGGGTCCTGGCCGGCATGCGCTATGACGCCTGGGCCGCAAGCGCCACCTCCACCGCCTGTTCGGCATGGATGGCGGTTGTATCGAAGAGGGGAACGGCCGTATCGCCCGCCTGGATCAGGAGCCCGATCTCCGTGCAGCCGAGGATGACGCCCTGGGCGCCCTGCCCGGCCAGCGAGGCCACGATCGCCAGGTAGGCGGATTTCGAGTCTGCCAGGATCTCTCCACGGCACAGCTCGTCGTAGATGACGGCGTGCACCCGCTCGCGCTGGGCGGAGTCGGGAATCAGCACCTGGATGCCCTGCGCCTCCAGGCGCTCCCGGTAGAAGGCCTGCTCCATGGTGAAACGGGTGCCGAGCAGCCCCACCCGGGTCACGCCCTGCCGGTGCAGCTCGTTGGCGGTGGCATCGGCGATGTGCAGCAGGGGAATCGCCACGGCCTGCTCGAGCTGCGGGGCGACCTTGTGCATGGTGTTGGTGCACAGCACCAGGAAGTCGGCACCGGCCGCCGCCAGGGAGCGGGCCGCCCCGCCGAGAATCTGCGCCGTGGCCGCCCAGTCGCCGCGACGCTGGAGCGCCTCGATCTCGGCGAAATCCACGCTGTAGAGCACCAGCCGGGCGGAGTGCAGCCCGCCCAGCCGCGCCTTCACCCCCTGGTTGATGAGCCGGTAGTAGGTCTGGGTCGATTCCCAGCTCATGCCGCCGATCAGCCCTATCGTCTTCATCTTCCCTCCCCTTATCCCAGGATAAAGATCACGCAGGCGGCGGTGAGCGCCCCCATCACGCCGTTGAAGACCCGCCAGGCGCGCGGCGTGTCGAGCCAGCGGCCGATGGCCATGCCGAAGCCCGCCCAGAGGGCGATGCAGGGCAGCGCCACCAGCTCGGCGAAGCCGGCCAGCAACAGGGCGTTGACCAGGCTATTTCCCTCGCCGGGCAGGAAGCCCGCCATCAGCGCCAGCCCCATGACCCAGGCCTTGGGGTTGGCGAACTGGAAGGCCGCCGCCTGCCAGAAGCCTAGCGGCCGCCCCTCGCCGCGCCTGCGCAGGTCCGGCGGCGGCGCCGTGGCGATGCGCCAGGCCAGGTAGAGCAGGTAGCCGCTGCCCACCACCCGCAGGAGGGTCTGCACCAGCGGGTAGCGCTCGAAGAGCAGGCCCAGCCCCAGGGCGATACCGGCGAAGAGCAGGAAGCAGCCCCCCAGGATGCCCAGCATGTGCGGCAGCGTCCGCAGGAAGCCGAAGTTGGCCCCGGAGGCGGTGAGCATCACGTTGTTGGGGCCCGGGGTGATGGTCATGGAGATCATGTAGAGGGCCGCCGGCCCCAGGAACGCCACCGCTTCCAGCATATTGCACCCATACAATTTCAGCGTTATTGTCGATCCAGCCTGTGATCTTTCAGCTTAATGGGCGCAATCCTGGCGTCAAAGGTTTTATTGTCACCATGACAATCTGGACTCCCCGTCTCGCGGAGACGGGCCCCCGCTACCGCGCCATCGCCGAGGCGATCGCCCGCGCCATCCAGGCCGGCGAGCTGCCCCCGGGCCGCAAGCTGCCGCCCCAGCGCCACCTGGCCGATGCCCTGGGCGTGACCGTGGGCACGGTGTCACGCGCCTATGCCGAGGCCGAGCGTCAGGGGTGGGTCTCGGCGCGGGTGGGCAGCGGGACCTATGTGCGCGGCGCCGAGCAAGCCTCGGCTTCCCCTTTCCTGGCCGCCGCCTCGGCGAAGGACGACGGCATGGTCGACCTCAGCCTGAGCCTGCCGCCGCCCCACGCGCTGCGAGCCTCGCTACTGGGCCAGGCGCTCGCCGGGATCGCCGAGGATCGCGAGGTGCTCGAGCGCGCCGTGGCCTACCAGCCGGAGCGCGGGCTGGCGGGGCACCGCGAGCGCCTCGCCGCCTGGATGACCCGCCTGAGCATGCCTGTCTCGCCGGAGGCGCTGGTGATCACCCAGGGGGGCCAGCATGGCATCGACCTGACGCTGCGGGCGCTGACGCGCCCCGGCGAGCGGATCGCCGCCGATGCTCTCACCTACCCCGGGCTGATCGGCGCCGCCCGCCAGGCGCACCTCAAGACGCTGGCCGTGCCCCTGGACGATGCCGGAATGGACATGGAGGCCCTGGCACGGCTGTGTGCCCAGCAGCCACCGCGGCTGGTCTACGTCACGCCGGACCAGAACAACCCCACCGGCGCCGTGCTCAGCGAGGCGCGGCGCGAACGCCTGGCCGAGCTTGCCCGTCAGCATGAGTTCTGGATCCTGGAGGATGGGGTGCAGTACCTGCCGGAAGCCGAGCGCGGTACCCCGCTCTACCGGCTGGCCCCGGAGCGCACCCTGTTCGCCTTCAGCACCGCCAAGGTGCTGGCGGGAGGACTTCGCATCGGCGCCCTGCGGGTGCCAGAGGCGCTGCAGGAGCCGCTGGGCGCGGCGGTGCGCGCCCAGAGCTGGATGGTCCCGCCGCTGATGGTGGAGGCGGTGTGCCGCTGTGTGGAGAGCGCCGATGCCGAGCACCTGCTGGCCTGGCAGAGCGAGGAGCAGGCCGAGCGCCAGCTCCTGGCCCGCCGGTGGCTGGCGGACTATGCCCCCTCCGGGCGGCACCACGGCAACAACCTCTGGCTGACGCTGCCGGAGGGGCTGCGCGCCGCCGAGCTGCTCGCCGCCCTGGAGGAGCGCGGCGTGCGCCTGACCGGCCCAGAGCCCTTCTGCGTGGGCAGCGAGCCGGCGCCCCAGGCGGTACGGCTCTGCCTGGGTGGGGCCCGCTCGCGGGAGGCCCTGGAAGCGGCACTCAAGGCAGTGACGGAGACCCTGCAGGCGCCCCCGCCGATCCCGTGGCGCACACTCTGACCCCCGCCGGATGGGTGACGCGGGGGCCGTTTGGCCTTACGTTCAGGGGGAGTGCTCGCCAAGGGCCACGTCGGCATCGCCGCCTTCACGCGCCCTGGCGAGATGCGCATCCATTCACCAGGAGCCGCCATGATCGCCGTCATCTTCGAAGTCGTGCCTCATCCCGACCAGCGCGACCACTACCTCGATATCGCCGCCGGCCTGCGCCCGCTGCTGGAGGAGATCGAGGGCTTCATCTCCATCGAACGCTTCGAGAGCCTGGCCCAGCCGGGCAAGCTGCTCTCGCTCTCCTTCTGGCGCGACGAGGCGGCCATCGCCGAATGGCGCCGGGTGGAACGCCACCGCGCCGCCCAGTCCCTGGGCCGCGAGGTGGTCTTCGCGGACTACCGCCTGCGCGTGGCCGGGGTGATCCGCGACTACGGGATGCACGACCGCGAGCAGGCGCCGGCGGACAGCCGCGAGCGGCACGACACGGCGACGCGCTGATCCATCAGGAAAAGTGAGGCGGCGCCGCCGCCGGGGCGGTATGGTTGAGCCCGATGATATAGAGAATGAATGACAGGGCTGCGCCAAGCAAAAAAAGGAGTCAGCCCCTTTTCTCAACTTTACTTAAGCATTGGTTTAAGGCTTCACATCTTGTGCGCTATTCCAGCCAAAGGCGTCAATTTCAGTTTTCGTTGGATGAAACGTTCACGTAGCTCCCTCACTATAAGAATCTTTGTCGGTAGCTCTCAACATCGCACGAATGCGGTCAATGTGGACTTGCGAGTCTTTGGCTCGCTGGGAAATTGATGTGGGAGATTTTTCGCCTTCCTTTTTGCTCATGGTCACGAGCAGATTCTGGCGCTCCTCAAACATTCTCAGCGCAACCCAGAGAGTTTCTTCTATCTTGACTGTTTGCTGAGCAAGCAGCACCGAAGAGGTGAATGCATGACCCGTATGACAGCGGTACCTTAGGAATTGTCCATCCTCCACTTTCCATAACACGCCACCACAGTCAGGACAATTAAATGGCACCTGATCGCCGAGCGCCTCGACAGACGGCAGATCGCTCAAGACCCGCTGTGCGATCTTTGCCTCGATCACAATGTCCTCTGGAGCCGGCTTGTTCTTAGGCAGTTCCCTACTGACGAGCTCGGATAGCACCGCCCCCATCCCGGCTACCGGCAAACAATAATCGGCTCCAACATTCGCTATAACGGATTGCGGCATATCCGGATAAGACGCATCTTCAGGATCCTGTGCAATGCAGACGCCCCCGCATCTTTTGATCGCCATCATGCCACTGGTGCCATCATCCAGGTACCCTGTAAGGATAATTCCTACTACACGGTTGCCATAGGACACTGCTGCGGAACGAAACAAGGGATCAATAGCTGGACGCGAACGGTTTTCCCGGGCACCTTTGGTGACGAGAATCTTACCTTTCGCGATCAGCATATGTTGATCGGATGGTGCCAGATAAATATGACCGCTTTTGAATGATTGTTTATCGTGCGCATGTACACAGGGCAGACTGCCGCTCTCATTCAAGCCCCTGACAAGCGCTTCTCCGGTGGTATCTGCGCTCATGTGGTTGACGATAAAGACTGGAGCCGGAAAATCCTTCGGTAATTGAGCTACCAGCTTCTTCAATGCTGCCATGCCACCGGCGGACGCTCCAATAACAATGAGCATTGGACTTCTGATTTTATTCATCACCACCTCTATCGATGAATGTGCTGGGCCAGGGCTTCGCCGGTGTCCGCCCCGCTCGGAAAGCGGCGATAGATGAGATTCGGGCACGCCACCCCCCTGCCTGGGCATATGGCGATGATCACCCGTCATCCATGAGATAGTCGCTGCGCGCCGCGAAGGGTGACTCTCATGGCCCGGTAGCGGAGGCTTGATGATTGAGCCTATGCGAGGCCTTGCAGGGTTGCAAAGTCGAGTTTGAGCGTAAACCAGAACGTCGGCCGGATTGGCGGTGCGGTCAATCAGCCCAGGATGGAGATCACGCAGGCGGCGGAGAGAGCGCCTATCACGCCATTGAAGATCCGCCGACACAGTTCCGGCGGCGGAGCCGTGGCGATGCGCCAGGCCAGATAGAGGAGATAGCCGCTGCCCACTACCCGCAGGTGGTCTGCACCAGCGGATAGTGCTCGATGAGCACTCCCGGCCCCAGGGCGATGGCAGTCCTGGTGCCATCGAGGCGAAAGAGGCTTACCGAGAGCTCGAGGAGACGCTCAACGCCGTCACCGTGAGCAGGATCAGGCCCATGCCGACCAGCTCGAGCCCGACCAGGCGCTCATCGAGCACCAGGACGCCGAACAGCGAGGCCGTGACCGGCTCGACCATGGCCACGATGGCGGCCACCGCCGGGGCCGTATAGTTGAGCCCGACGACATAGAGGATGAACGACACACCGGCGCCGAGCACGCCCAGCGTGACGAAGAGCGGCCAGCTCGGGGTGCCCAACGCCGAGAGGGTCTGGCCGGTATCGCCCAGCAGGAAGAGGATGAGCGAGAGTAGCGCGAAGGCGATGACGAGCGTGGCCTGGGGGCTGCCGTGGGGGGCGGCGTACTTGAAGCAGAAGATGAAGAGCGCATAGGAGAGCCCGGCGAGCAGCCCGGCGATGACGCCGATGGGGGTCACCCCACCCGGCTGGACGTCGTAGATACGCGTCAGCAGCACGATCCCCAGCATGACCATGACGATGGCGGCCCACTTGAGCGGCGTGGGCCGTTCGAGCTTGAGGGCGAAGGAGACGAGAAAGACGAACACCGGGGCGCAGTACATTAGCGTCGCCGCCACCGAGACGCTGCCCTCGGAGATGCTCACGAAGTAGAAGGTGAAGTTGCCGGCAACCCCCAGGCCGGCCAGCAGCGACCAGCCCCATAGCCGGGGGTTGGCCAGCCCGCTGCTGCCCGGGCGCAGCGCCAGCCAGGCGAGCACGAACACCAGGCCGATCGCGCCGCGGTAGAACGAGACGACGAGCGGCTCCCAGCCGTCGGCCATGAGCACGCCGCCGATGCCACCGGAGAGCCCCCAGAACAGTGCGGCCAGCACCACGTACAGCGTACTTAATGTCGCCATCTGCGCTCCTTCTCGTGGTGTCGGTGTCGGTGAACCCGCGGCGCGCTCGGCGGCCAGCGGCTCAGGGAAGGGAGCCGAGAACGCGGCGCATGATGGTCACCGCCTCGCCGCCGTAGTCTCGCGCCTCGATGTCGCGCCATCCCAGGCGCCGATAGAGCGCCTGCTGATCCGGCGTGTAGAGGTAGAAATGCGCAACCCCATGGGCATGCGCCTCGTCTTCCACGCGCCGGACCAGCCGCGAGGCGATGCCCCGGCCGCGCCACCCGGGCGGCACGAAGACCGAGGCCAGCCAGGGCGTCAGGTCGCGGCGGTCGCTCATGTCGCCGGCCACCAGGCTGGCGGTGCCCACCGGCGTATCGCCCTGCAGGGCGACAAACACCGACGGCACGCCGCCCGCCCCACACTCCTCGCGCAGCAAGGCAATGGCGGTATCCAGACTTCTCCCCGGGTGCAGATGCCCCCAGGTATCGTGGGTCCACTGAGCCAGGATGGCCACATGGGGCGAGTCGCCCTCGAGGCGGGCAATCCGGATCCGTTCCGGCATCTGGGGGGTCCTCTTGTGGTGCTCCATGATCGCCGCGCTTGCCGGCACCGCCTGGCCATCGCGATGCGTCCGGTACGCTGGCGCTTGCCAACCCTACGATAACAAGGGGCCAGGGTGTAAGGCCTGCCCCTGGCCGCCTCCGCCCCGCCCTGCGCCTCGGGGTTTCGTCCCGGGGCCGGTCAACGGCTACGCTTCAGGCATGATCGCACTGGCAGACATCCAGCGGGCGCAAGCGCGCCTCGCCGACACGCTCGCCCCCACGCCCCTGGTGCTCGACCACGCCTTGAGCGACAGGCTGGCGCGGCGGGTCTGGCTCAAGGGCGAACTCTTCCAGCGCACCGGCTCCTTCAAGGCGCGTGGCGCCCTCAACTGGCTGCGCACCGCCGGCCCGAAGGAACTCGCCGGCGGGCTCGGCGCCGTCTCGGCCGGCAACCACGCCCTGGGCCTGGCCTGGGCGGCCCGCCAGGCCGAGGTGCCGGTCACCATCGTGATGCCCGAGAACGCCAGCCCCTTCAAGGTGGCCGGCAGCCGCGACCTCGGCGCCGAGGTGATCCTGCACGGCGACATCAACGCCGCCTGGGCGCTGATGCATCGGCTGGTCGAGGAGCGTGGCCTGACCCTGGTGCACCCCTACGACGACGAGCGCATCATGGCCGGCCAGGGCACCGTGGGGCTGGAGATCCTCGAGCAGGCGCCCGCGGCCAGCGCCATCCTCTGCCCCATCGGCGGCGGCGGGCTGATCGGCGGCATCGGCGTGGCCGCCGCCAGCCTGCGCCCCTCGCTGGCGCTGCTCGGCGTGGAGCCCGCCGGGGCGGCGAGCATGGCCCACGCCTGGGCCAGGGGCGGCGCGCACCGGCTCGCGCATGTCGAGACCTGCGCCAAGAGCCTGGCCGCGGCCATCGTTGGCGAACACACCTATCCGCTGAGCCGGCAGCACGTCGAGGCACTCGCCACCGTGGACGAGGCCGCCATCCACCGCGCCATGCGCCACCTCCTCTACCGCAGCAAGCTCGCCGCCGAGCCCGGCGCCGCCGTGGGGGTGGCCGCCCTGCTGGAGGCGGCCGTGGCCCTGCCGCCCGACGGCGATGTGGTGGTGGTGATCACCGGCGGCAACCTGGGGCGCGAGGAGCTCGAGGCCTTCCTGTAGCCGCTCGACCGAGGATGCCCACACCGGCCGCAACGCAGAGCCCCCGCGTCAGGCAACCGGCGCGGGGGCTTCGTCAGGGGCCGGCGCAAGGTGCCGGCGCGGCGGGCTACGCCTTCGCCACGGCCACCCCGGCCCGTGCCGCGCGGTGGGCATGGAGCTTCTGGTAGCTCTCGATCAGCCGCTGGTGCTTCTCCAGCCCCTCCAGCGCCATGCTGGTGGGCGTCAGGCCGTGGAAGCGCACACTGCCGTTCACCGAGCCCACCACGGCTTCCATGGTCGCCTCGCCGAACATGCGCCGGAAGTTGTACAGGAAGTCGTCCAGCTCCAGCTCGTCATCGAGGAGGACCTCCAGTACCGCACTCACCGCGCGATAGAAGAGGTTGCGCGCCACGGTGTTGTCGTTGTACTGCAGGAAGATGTCGACCCGCTCCAGGGCCTCCTCGTGCTGGCCCAGCGCCAGGTTGATCAGCAGCTTCAGCTCGAGGATGGTGAGCTGGCCCCACTCGGTGTTCTCGTCGAACTCGATGCCGATCAGGGTGATGATGTCCTGGTGGTCGTCGATCTGGCTCTCCTCCAGGCGCTCGAGCAGGTCTGCGAGCTGGGCGTCGCTCAGCTCGTGCAGGTGCAGGATGTCCTCGCGGAACAGCAGCGCCTTGTTGGTGTTGTCCCAGATGAGGTCCTCCACCGGGTAGACCTCGGAGAAGCCGGGCACCAGGATGCGGCACACCGGCGCGCCCAGGTCCTCGTGGACGGCCATGTAGGATTCGAGGCCCAGTTCCTCGAGGATGCCGAACAGCGTCGCCGCCTCGTGGGCGTTGCTGCCGGAGAAGTCCCAGTCGACGAACTCCACGTCCGAACGGGCACTGAAGAAGCGCCAGGAGACCAGCCCCGAGGAGTCGATGAAGTGCTCGACGAAGTTGTTGGGCTCGGTGACGGCCAGCGTATTGAAGGTGGGCGGCGGGAAGTCGTTGAGGCCCTCAAAGCTGCGGCCCTGGAGCAGCTCGGTGAGGCTGCGCTCCAGCGCCACCTCGAAGCTCGGGTGGGCGCCGAAGGAGGCGAAGACCCCGCCAGTCTTGGGGTTCATCAGGGTAACGCACATCACCGGGAACTGCCCGCCCAGCGAGGCATCCTTGACCAGCACCGGGAAGCCTTGGGCCTCCAGCGCCTCGATGCCCTCGACGATGGCCGGGTAGCGCGCCAGCACCTCCTGGGGCACGTCCGGCAGCGCCAGCTCCTCCTCGATGATCTGCTTCTTCACCGCCCGCTCGAAGATCTCCGAGAGGCACTGCACCTGCGCCTCGTGCAGGGTGTTGCCGGCGCTCATGCCGTTGCTGAGGTAGAGGTTCTCGATCAGGTTGGAGGGGAAGTAGACCACCTCGCCGTCCGAGTGACGCACGAAGGGCAGCGAGACGATGCCGCGCGCCTCCTGGCCGGAGTTGGTGTCGATCAGGTTCGAGCCGCGAAGCTCCCCCTCCGGGTCGTAAATCGCCCGGCAGTACTCGTCGAGGATGCCCGCCGGCAGGGCGTCGTCGGGGCCGGGCTGGAACCACTCCTCGTTCGGGTAGTGGACGAAGGCGCTGCCCGCGATCCGCTCGCCGAAGAACTGGTCGTTGTAGAAGAAGTTGCAGCTCAGCCGCTCGATGAACTCGCCCAGCGCCGAGCAGAGCGCGCTCTCCTTGGTAGCGCCCTTGCCGTTGGTGAAGCACATCGGCGAGGCAGCGTCGCGGATGTGCAGCGACCAGACGTGGGGCACGATGTTGCGCCAGGAGGCGATCTCGATCTTCATGCCCAGATCGGCCAGGATCGCGGTCATGTTGGCGATGGTCTGCTCCAGCGGCAGGTCCTTGCCCTCGATCCAGGTGGCGCCCTCGCCCTGCGCCTTGCCCAGCAGCAGTGCCTGGGCATCCTCGTCGATGTTGTCGACCGCCTCGACCTGGAACTCGGGCCCGGTCTGCACCACCTTCTTCACCGTGCAGCGGTCGATGGAGCGCAGGATGCCCTGGCGATCCTTGTCGGACAGGTCCGCCGGCAGCTCCACCTGGATCTTGAAGATCTGGTTGTAGCGGTTCTCCGGGTCGACGATGTTGTTCTGCGACAGCCGGATGTTCTCGGTGGGGATGTCGCGCGCGTTGCAGTAGACCTTGACGAAGTACGCCGCGCACATCGCCGAGGAGGCCAGGAAGTAGTCGAACGGTCCCGGCGCCGAGCCATCCCCCTTGTAGCGGATGGGCTGGTCGGAGATGACCGTGAAGTCGTCGAACTTGGCCTCCAGCCGGAGGTTGTCGAGATAGTTGACCTTGATTTCCATGGACGGGGCACCGGAGCGTTGGGCGAAGCGAGGGTAGCAAACCCGCCATTATCCAGTTTTTGGGGGGCTTCGTCTTGGGCAAGTGGTCAAAAAATCGCCAATCCGAGCACACCGGGGGCAATGCCCCGCTCGGTCCCGAGGCCCTGGGCTCGGCGCGGGAACGGCACGGTGATGGCGGCGCAGGGCGGTGAGCGGGTGCCTGCCGCTTGCCGCCTGCCGCCTGCCGCCTGCGTGGGCGTCGCCGCCAGGCACCATGCCGACGATGCTCAATATCGGTAGCGAACCTCGATCATGTGGAAATCCGCCCCGGTGGTATCCGAGCCATTAACGCCGGCGTCGGAATAGTGCAGAAACCGATAGCCAAGCCCCAGCTGTCGATATAACGGCCCCCCGATGCCCAGGGTCAGGGCGAACTGGAAGGGCCCCCCATAATCCTGCGTGCCGAAGCGATGCCGACTGAATAGGGCGCCACCCGCGCCCAGGTCCAGGAGGAAGCGCCCATCTTGGCTCCCGAGCGTCACCTCCGGGATAACCGACACGACGAGCGCATTCTCCCCCGCTCCCCGCAACACGCCGGCACTCGCCATCAACCGGGTGCCCGTCCCCCAGCCCGACGTGGAGTAGCTCTCCCAGGGCAGCGCGAAGTTGGCCGACAGGTCATACTCCTCGAAATCCTCCGGTGCCTCATCCCCCAGCAGGGTCTTCTCCGAGAGTCGGGCACGCAGGCTGAGACTCTGCAATTCCAGGTCATCGGCGAAGCTCGGGGGGCTAGCAAGCAGGCAAGCGAGGACGATCGGTAACAGCCCGAAAGATACTGAATGGCGAGGCATCCCGATCACTGGCATCGTAGGCGCTCCTGAAGGAAAGACTTATCGGCCAGGCCCATGTTAGTGGCGGGAAGTGAGCGCGGCGAGCCGATTATTCTCGGGGAACGTCGTGGAAGTCCCATCACCGGCGTACCAACGCGAAGCTTTGAGGCAATTTTGAGCCGCGAAACGTTGGAAAAATTGTCCGGCAACGGCGGCTGGTTATGCATTATTCGTAGTGACTCCAGAGCCTGAGAATTTTCACCACTCGCTCATCCTCGAGCACTTGGTAGACCAGACGATGCTGAATATTGATGCGGCGTGAATAAGCCACCGCAAGATCACCAACGAGCTTCTCAAACGGGGGCGGCTTGCGGAATGGGTCTTCTGCGATCAGTGCCAACAATTCTTGGGCTTTTGGTTTGAGCCCGCTGGAGGCGAGTTTCATTGCGTCCTTCTGTGCTTGCTTGGTGTAAACCAACTTCCATGTCACCAGCCCAGTTCCTCATCACACTCATCCACGGGAGTATCTACCCCCTCACGAATAGACTCTCGCATACCGGGTACGGAAAGCAGGTAAAGTGTTTCCTGAATTGCCGACCAGTCTTCTTCGGATACCAAGACCGCTTTGTTCCGCTTGCCCATGATGACGATTGGTTGGTGGGACTCGGCGGTTTCGTCGATCAACCGATAGAGGTTGCTGCGCGCCTCAGTTGCTGTGATTCCGGTCATGACGCACCTATTGCGTGTTCAACTTTCCGCCACTGTACGCCTTTAGGTACGTACGTCAAGACGAACGTCCTGCATGACAGTAATTAGATGGAAATCAGACCGTCGAAGCTGATGGACCGCGTGAAGGCGACCATGCGAGGCTGGACGGGCACCAGCGCGGAGGAAGCACGCTTTGTCACGATCGAACGATTTCCAGGCGCCCGACGAGGTCCGCCGCCGGCTACGACTGGTCTACGATGGCGACTGCCCGATGTGTCGGCGCTATGTGCGCTGGCAGCGCATTCGCCACGACGTCGGCGAGCTCGAGCTGATCGATGGGCGCCAGGCCAGCGAGGCACGCCGCGAGCTCAGCGCCCGGGGTATCGACCTGGACCAGGGCTTCGCCCTGCAGGTCGGCGATCGCTGGTATCACGGCAGCGAGGCCCTGCATCGCCTCACCCTGCTCGGCACGCGAAGCGGCGTGTTCAACCGGCTGATGTATCGCCTGTTCGCCAGCCCCCGGCGCGCCGCCCGCCTCTACCCTTGGCTCAAGGCCTGTCGCAATACCCTTCTGCGCCTGTGCCGCATTCCGCCCATCGACAACCTGCGCCGGTGAGCGGCATGGGCGGCACACGCCTTCACGAGCGGCCGGCGATACGCCGCAGCCAGAGCTTCTCCAGTTCCAGCACCGCGAACAGGCCGATGCCGATCAGGACGATCTCGACGCCATGGATGAAATCCACCGGCCGGGTATCGAAGAAACGCTCCATGAAGGGCGCGTAGGTGAACATCAGCTGCAACACGGCCACCACGGCGACGGCGATGATGGCGGCGCGGGAATCGACCATGTGCGCCCAGCTCAAGGAGGGCGTGCGCAGGAAGCGGACGCTGAACAGGTAGAAGATCTCCATCACCACCAGGGTGTTGACGGCATAGGTGCGGGCCTCCGCCAGGCTCGCCCCTTCGGCAAGGGCCAGCTGGAATATCCCGAACACGCCGGCCGCCATCAGCACTGCCACCAGGGTGATGCGCCACAGCAGGAACCCCGAGATCATGGCTTCATCGGCAGGTCGCGGCGGCCGATGCATGATATCCGGCTCGGTGGCCTCGAAGGCGAGGGCCATCGCCAGCGCCACGGAGCTGACCATGTTGACCCAAAGGATCTGCACCGGGGTGATCGGCAGGGTGAGACCGAACACGACCGCGACCAGGATGCTCATGGCCTCCCCGCCGTTGATGGGCAGCAGGAAGACGATTGCCTTCTTCAGGTTGTCGTAGACGGTGCGGCCCTGTTCGACGGCGCGCACGATGGAGGCGAAGTTGTCATCGGCGATGACCATCTCCGAGGCCTCCTTGGCCGCTTCGGTCCCCTTCCGGCCCATGGCGATCCCCACGTCGGCCCGCTTCAGGGCGGGGGCGTCGTTCACGCCGTCACCGGTCATGGCGACGATCGCCTGCTGCGCCTGCAAGAGGGTGACCAGGCGCAACTTGTGTTCGGGGCTAACGCGGGCATACACGTCCACGTCCCCGACGCGCCGGGCCAGCGCCTCGTCGTCCATGCTCTCCAGCTGCTGCCCGGTAATCACCTCATCGCAGTTGGAAAGATCGAGCTGGGCAGCGATGGCCCGAGCGGTGCCGGCATGGTCCCCGGTGATCATCTTGACCCGGATCCCCGCCTCCCGGCAGTCGGCGACGGCCCGGATGGCCTCCTCGCGGGGCGGATCGATCAGGCCGAGCAGCCCGAGCAGCACCAGCCCCGACTCCACGTCGGCGAAATCCACCGACTGGGCATGCGACGGCATGGCCTTGCAGGCCACCGCCAGCACGCGCTGCCCTTCCGCCGCCAGGGCCTCGATGTGCTGCTCCCAGGCCTCGAGGTCCAGCGGCGCCTCGCCCTGCTCGCCCCACACGGCGTGGCAGGCACGCAACACCTGCTCCGGCGCGCCCTTGACATAGACGAACGCCTCCCCCTGGTGGTCGTGATGCAGGGTGGCCATGAACCTGTGCTGGGAATCGAAGGGAATGAGATCGGTGCGCGGGTTCGCGGCGCGTTCGTCATCGGCATCCAGGCCGCCCTTCAGCGCGGCGGTGATCAAGGCCCCCTCCATGGGGTCGCCATGCACCTGCCAGTCCTCGTCCGTCTGTTCCAGGGTGGCGTCATTGCACAGCAGGCCCGCCCGCAGGATCCGCCACAGCCAGGGGTGTCGGGCCGGGTCGAGGGTCTCCTCGCCATGCAGGAAGTTGCCCCGCGGATGGTAGCCCTCGCCTTCCACCCGGCAGCGGCCCGCGGCCGAGATCAGGCTCTGGACCATCATCTCGTTGCGGGTCAGGGTGCCGGTCTTGTCGGAGCAGATCACGCTGAGTGAGCCCAGCGTCTCCACGACCGGCAGGCGGCGGATGATGGCATGGCGACCGGCCAGTCGTTGAACGCCGATGGCCAGGGTCACGGTGAGGATTGCCGGCAGGCCTTCGGGAATGGCTGCGACGGCCAGGCCCACCACCGTCATGAACATCTCGGCGGGCGCCATGTCGCGCCAGAGGATGCCGAACAGGAAGATCAACAGGGCCAACCCCAGCACGGCGCCCGTCAGCCAGCGCGAGAAGGTGGCCATCTGGCGCAACAGCGGCGTGGTGAGGGTCTCGACCTGCGACACCAGGCGACTGATGCGGCCGATTTCGGTGTCCGCCCCGGAGCCCACCACGATCCCGGCCCCCTGGCCGTGGGTCACCAGGGTGCCGGAGTAGGCCATATCGAGGCGATCGCCGAGCACCGCATCGCCTGGTACCGCGTCGATGGACTTCTCCTGTGCCACCGACTCGCCGGTCAGCGCCGCTTCCTCGATCTGCAGGCCACGGGCGCGCCACAGGCGCATGTCGGCCGGCACCCGGTCACCGGCCTGCAGCAGCACGACGTCGCCGGGCACCAGCTCCTCCGCCGGCACGGTGTACTGACGCGCTTCGCGAACGACCATGGCCCGGGCAGAGAGCATGTCACGAATCGCCCTCAGGGCGTCCTCGGCCTTGCCCTCCTGGACGAAGCCGATGACCGCATTCACCAGCACCACCCCCACGATCACGGCCGTATCCACCCAGTGGCCGAGCAGGGCCGTGATCAAGGCCGCCCCGAGCAGCACGTAAATCAGCAAATTGCGGAACTGGGCCAGGAAGCGAATCAGCGGCCCCCGGGGCTTGGCCTCGGGCAAGCGGTTGAGGCCGTAGCGTTCGCGGCGTCGGGTCACCTCCGCTTCATCCAGCCCTGTCTCCGGCGAAACTGCCCAGTGCTGCGCCACGGCATCGGCCGACCGTGAATGCCACTGGGGCGTGCTTGAGCCTGTCGCCTCGTTCATTGCGTCCCCCATCACTCCGCTCACTCGCCGACGACCGACGCCCTCAAGGCCACGCGACCCCGATGTTTCGATCGTGTCACGAGACCTGGGGCCGGGGTCACGTCAGGGTGACCGGCGAGACGAAACCCGGCGGCTTCAGCGCCAGCACCGAACACTGCAGTTGATGGAGCACGGCCTCGGCCGTGTTGCCGATGATGAAACCAGGGATGCCGGTTCGCGCCACCGTCCCCATCACGACCAGGTCAGCCTTCAGCTTCTCGACCAGTTGGGGAATCTGTTTTCGCGCCGACCCCATGGTCAAGTGAACCCGGGGAGACAGGTAGTCATAGGCGTCCGAACCGATGCGTTCGCGAAGTCGATACGTCAGCCTGTCCATGCCAACCTGGTGACGGGACTGTTCCATCTCGACGATGTGTCGCTCCGTCGTATCGGGATCGTTGGCCCAGATGCCCACGAAACCGGCTTCCGGCGCATCCCAGGCATGCACGAGATGAAGCTCGGCGAAGTCCGACAGGGCCAGAGAGAAGGCAAGGTCCAGGATGCTGTCGTTCAGCACCTGTTCGTCGGGCACGGCACGATGGACATCGACATCGACGGCCGCGACGATGCAGCGGTAGTCGGGCCTTTCCCCCGGCTTCATCAGCCATACCGGACAGGGGCACTTGCGCATCAGGTGCATGTCATCGCTGCCGAACAGCAGCCGGCTCCACTCCGGGTTTTCCGCCGTCTTGATCACGAGATCATGGTCATCCCGCAGCACCGCCCGAATGACCTCGATGAACGTGATCCCGGTCAGCACCTCGATATGGCAGGCGACCCGATCGGCATGGGGGACGATCAGCGACTCGATCCAAGTCCGGCGCTCGGCCATCACCGCGTCCCTGAACTCGACGGCTGATGGTCCACGAGGCACCAGGGAGAGGTCCAGCATCTCCTCGGGGATGACATCGATGAGGGTCAGCATTGCCTGGTTGTTCTCCGCCAGCGACACCGCCCGGGCGAGCCCGGCCTCCTGGGAGACGGACGGCTCGACGACATAGAGGATGTTTCGGAAGCGTTTCATGCGTTCTCCCCTCCACGGGATTCGACCGACGCCTGGGGCGCCATCACCCGGATGGCGGCCTCCCTTGCGGCGTCTGCGTAAGGCACCAGCACCAGATCCACGCCCTCCTGCTCGAACCGTCGGGCTTCCCGAGGCTGGGAGACGGCGACCGCCACCTTCCCCGCGAACCCCTGCTGACGAAGGCCATGCAGCAGCGTGCGGTTGATGACGGGGTCCCGGACGGTGCTGACGACCCAGCGAGCCTGGTGCAGCGGCAGGGTGGCCAGGAACTCCGGATCTTCCGCATCCCCGTAGCACACCCGGTATCGGTCGCGTGCATGTTGCTGGACGGTGGTGGGATCGAAATCCACCGCCAGGAGACGACAGCCCCGCTGCCTGAGGTCTGCCGCAAGGGCCGCGCCATAGCGACCCAGCCCGATCAGCAGGACGTCCACCTCATTGGTGTCACCCACCAGGTCATCGAGTTCCCTGTGCGGCACCTGGCGCTCGAAGATCGAGAGCCTGGGCGCCAGGCGCTCATAGAGGGCATGCGAATAGAGGATCATGTAGGTGGACACGCTGATGGTGATCAGGCCAACGAGGGTGATCAGCCCCACCGTCTCCTGTTGCAGGTGACCCAGGGCCAGGCCCATCGCCGCCAGGATCAGGGAGAACTCGCTGATCTGGGCCACGGTGAGGCCGGCGAGGAAGCCCGTACGCTTGCGATAGCCCATGTAGCCCATGATGGCCATGACGATCAGCGGATTACCGACCAGCACGAACAGCGAAAGGACCGCCGAGGCCCCGAGCTGTGCCCCCAGCGTCCCCAGGTCCAGGGTCGCCCCCAGCTCAATGAAGAAGAACAGTAGCAGGAAATCACGAAGGCTCACCAGGCGTGACGCCACCTGCTCACGATAGGGTGTCGAGGCGATGGACACACCGGCGAGGAAGGCCCCGACTTCCTTGCTGAACCCGAGGGCCTCCCCTGCCATGGCACCCAGTACCGCCCAGGCGATGGCGAAGAGCATCAAGAGTTCCGACGAGTGGGCCAGTCGATGCAGCAGCCCCGGCAGGACATAGCGCATCAACAGGGCCACCCCCGACAGCATGGCGGCACCTGTCAGCAGGACTTTCAGGGCCTCCCAGCCCATGTTGACGTCGCCGTCGGCCTGGCCGTAGGCGGTCAGCCCGATCATGACCAGGACCACCACGATGTCCTGCACGATCAGGAAGCCGACCGCGATCCGACCATGCAGGGAGTCCACCTCCCGCTTGTCGGACAGCAGCTTGACGATGATGATGGTACTGGAAAAGGTCAGGGCCACGGCCACGTAGAGGGCGGTCACCGGTGACATGCCGAGCCATAGCGCGATGACGTAACCCACCGCCGAGGTGAACACCACCTGGCCCAGGCCGGAGGCGAGCGCCACCGGCCCCACGGTCCGAATGATGTGCAGGTCGAGCTTCAGCCCCACCACGAACAACAACAGGGCAATGCCGAGCCGGGCGAACAGCTCGATCTCGGTGCGTTGCTCCACCAGGCTCAAGCCCGAAGGCCCGAGCAGGATGCCCACGCCGATGAAGGCGACGATCAGCGGCTGGCGCAGCAACTGCGCCAGTGCACCTCCCAGCACGGCGAGGCCGAGGACCATCCCGATCTGGGCAAACACGCTCTCGAGCATCTTGACCGCCTTCGCAATTGATAACACAACATACTGATTATGCTTTCTTTTCAGGCCACGCCTACGGCCACACCCGAAAGTATAATCTAGCCCGTTGCGCAGGATTTGGCCTGATGCGAACGAGAGGCGGCATAGAGGCCCCAGGCCATAGCGGCCGCTGCTGGCCGCGGCCCTGGGCAGGCACTTGCCCGCTGGCATCGAAGCTGCCCTGCCCAGGTGCTTATCGAAGATGCCCGGCGCGATGGCCGGTCCGACCGTTCAGGCATAACAGACGGTATCAGCTCACTTCGCCCGGGTCGCCAGAAACCCGGTAATGGCCTCGTTGACCCGTGCCGGCTGCTCGAGGGCCGACAGGTGACCGGCGCCCGGGATCACCTGGAAGGTGGAGTCGGGTAGCCGCTCGTGGATCCGTCGGGAGAGCGCCACCGGCAGGGAGCGATCCTCCTCCCCCACGAGAACGAGCGCCGGCACCTGGATCTCGTGCAGGCGATCGAGGACCGAGTCCCGCCGGATCAGCGCGTCCAGGCACAGCAGCGCGGAGGGGACGTGGTTGCCGGCGAACTGCGCCTTCCACTCCTCGACCAGGGGGCGGTTCTTGTACCGGGTGGTGGCGCCGAACATCAGCCCCGCGATGGCCGGCAGCAAGGGGCGAAAGCCGATGGCTCGCGCCCCGGCGCCCATGGCACGGTACTTCACCTTGTGCCATGCGGTTTCCGCGCCGGCATCCGTATCCATGAGGATGAGACCGGCCACCCGCTCCGGGTGGCTCAGCGCGGCGCGAAGCGCCACCATCCCCCCGATGGAGAGGCCACACCAGAACGCCCGCTCGATGCCGAGCGCGTCCATCACGGCGATGACGTCGTCGACGGCATCATAGAGGGAGAAGCGATCCGTGAGGTGGCTCGACCGGCCATGACCCCGGAAGTCGGGGTTGATGACGCGGTAGCGATCGGCCAGCACGGGCACCTGCTCGCGCCACATCTCGCCCGAGCATAGAAAACTGTGGCCGAGGACGACGGGGTGCCCCACCCCTCTGTCCTCGAAGGCGATCTGGATGCCTTGGTGGTCAACCACGGTCATGGGTGTCTCCAATTGGTTGGGAATGAAGGGCATAGGCTGCATCGGGATCCGGCAGTTGGCTCGCTCAAGCAGTGAGACGCCGCGGCGCCGGGACGAGGCATGGACAGGGCGCGCTCATTTCGGGACCACCGCCGTGACGGCCCCCTCGCGGCGGAACATGGGCTGGCGGTGGTGCCAGACGACGCCCACGGCCACCGCCAGGAACAGCAGGTTCTCGAGCGGCTGGGCATCCGGCCAAAGCGGGTTGATCAGCTGGAAGTGGAACACCACCGGCAGCAGCAGGCTGCCCCGCGAGGCATTGAACATCGGCGTGACGATGAGGCTGAGCGCCACGGCGCCGACCAGGAACGGCAGGAAGGACCAGGCCCCCTGCGGCGTTCCACCGAGGAAGAACGCCGGCAGGTGCCAGATGCCCCAGATCAACCCCAGGAGGATCGCGGCCCAGAAGGGCGTGACGCGGCGCTGCAGCAGCGGAAGCGCGACCCCTCGCCAGCCGAGCTCCTCCACGGGCCCCTTGATGACCATCAGCAGCGCGGCCACCAGCCAGGCGGATAGCGACGCGAAGTCGGGCGGGTTGCCGAATCGCCAACCCTGCAGCAGGGCCGCCGCATAGAAGAGCAGCGGCACCCCCAGCAACAGGAACGCGTACCAGCCGAGGGAGGCGCGCCACAGCAGGAACCGCCCCAGCAGGCGACGCACGCCACCGGGCCCCGCGCCGTGGAAGACGACGAGCAGCGCCGCAATGGCCGGCGCATAGACCGCCAGATAGAACAGCGGATGATGGCCGGTGATGGGGCCGAACGCACGGCTCATCGGCGTGTTGAGGAACAGGTAGCCGGCGAGGATACCCCAGGCGATCGTGAAGGTGATGACCAGGAAAGGCAGGAGCGCGCGTTCGCGCATCACGCCTCCCCCTGCTGCATCACGCGCTCCACCGGGCGGCGCAACGAGCGCGGCATGGCCGGACCGCGGCCGAAGCGCACCACCAGGTCGGGTCGCCCGCCGGCCAGCCCCAGCGCCCGGGCGAACTCGGGGCGCACGCTCGCCTCCTCCACCGGCTGGTTGACGAAGGCGTTGCGAACGCCCAGCGCCGTGGCCTGCAGTGCGAAGCGCTGGTAGCAGCGGCCGGCCTCGACCCAGTGCGCCCGGTCATCCGCCGACGAGACGAACACCGCCAGGCCGGCGGCGCTGCGCACCTGGCGGGCCAGCTTGGCGTTCTCCGGCTTCGGCCGCAACATGGCACGCATCAGGTACTTCCCCAGCCAGCGCGGCGCCTGGGGGTTGCCGGTGGCCCGGCCGCTCAGGCCATCGCCGCTGGCCACCGCCTCGGCGTCATTGAAGCGGATCCACGCCTCGAGCTCGCGCCGGAAGGCGGGATTTTCCAGTTGCCGGGTGTTGGCGTCCAGGATGAACGCCAGCGCCCGTTTGATGGCCTCGCGCTCGGTGAGCAACACCACCGAGACGCCGTTCCCGCTGCCCGCCGCCTCGAGCGTGGCCAGATCCTCGGCGGAGAGCGGCGTGCCGTCGTAGTCGCTGCGCGTGCACTGCCGTGAGGCGATGGCCTCGAATAGCGGCGACGCCTCGGCCTCGCCGGGCGTGAGAGTCACCCGGATCTCGCCGTCGCCGTGCGGCCGGAACTCTGCCTGGGCGGAGAGCCCCCTCGCACGGGCGGCCAGGCAGAGGTTCTCGGTGGCGCAGCCGAGCGACGCATAGAGGTGATGGTCGTCGGGGTCGACCACCGGCGTGCGCCGGGTCAGGTCCGGCTGGATGCGGATGGCGCCCTCCTCTACCCCGAACCGCCAGCACTGGGTGTTGTGGCCGGAGGGCGCCAGGGTGGCGTAGCGGATGAGCGTCTTGAAGTGCTCGGCCTCTTCCTGCGCCGGTCCCTCATCCATGGTCCAGGTGCGTTTCACCGCCTCGTCGTAGGTCATGATGCCCTCGCGATCGTTGCCCGATGCTGCGGATGAGTATCGCCCAGGATCCCACCAGCAGAGAAGACAGCGCGTGGCATGGCAGGCATGCTGGACAACTGGCGACACGCGATCCCGGAGGCCCCCAATGACAGCACGCCTGATCGACTTTCAGCACGCGGACGAGGCGCCGCGCTGGCGAGCCATCAACGACGACGTGATGGGCGGCATTTCCCACGGCAGCCTGCATGTGGAAGATGGCATCGGGGTGTTCAGCGGCGAGACCTCGCTTGAAAACAACGGCGGTTTCGCCTCGGTGCGCCGCGAGCCCGAGCCGTTCGACCTGAGCGACGCCGCGGGGGTGACGCTATTCGTCCGCGGTGACGGCCGCCGCCACCAGCTTCGCCTCTATACCGAGCAGCTGCCACAGGGCGCGGCTTACCGGGCGATCTTCGAGCCCGAGGCCGGCGAGTGGCAGCATGTCACCCTGCCCTGGCACGACTTCGAGGCGGTATTCCGCGGCCGGCGGCTGGCGGATGCCCCGCGGCTCGACCCTGCGGCGATCCGGCAGGTGGGGTTTCTCATCGCCGACCGGCGGCCGGGCCCCTTCCGGCTGGAGGTGGTGTGGTTGGGGACGCTGGAGAGTGGCGGCAACGGATAAGATTGCGGGGGGCACCTCAGCGCTCCCGCCCCGGAACAGAAGCAGGCGAATCGCCAGCGAGACTCTCCCTGCCTCGGGGCAGGTTCACTGACGTGGTCCCGTGGGCTCCCTGCACAGCTGCTTCGCCGCCTGGTAGCGGTGCTCAACCACTCGGCGATCCTCCGCTTCCAACAGCCCCTTGCGCGCCCCACGGACGATCATCTCGACATGCATCAGGAGTGACGCTCGATCCTCTGGCCGATGGGTGAATCGACCGACCACGATTATCGTTTCCAGTAGACGTATCGTCACCGCGGCATTGGCGCGAGCCTGTTGCCGGATCTGGTTGAACGCCACACCCGTGACCTCGGGGAACGTCGCCGCCAGCGCAATCACCCTGAGCCGTCCCTGGCTGTCATATCGATAGGGCGACGGCATCTCGCGCGCCGCCAGCCGACTCAACGCTGACGCCAGGTGGTCGACGCAAGTGATGGCCGTGAAGGGGTCGTTCACCCCTGACGACAGGGCCCGCAGCGCGATCTCGACGAGCTGGGTCACCGCGAACTCGATATCCTGGCTCGACGTGCGCTGGTTCCCCAGGGCAAAAGCGGCATTGGCGTGCTCCACCGGCAGGTCGGCCGCCCTCTCCCCTGGCCAGACCCGCATCAGCGGACAGCCGGCGACGACATAGTGGCCGGGCAAACGCTCCAGTCGAATCACCACATCCTCTTGAATCGCCAAGGCCAGCAGGGCATTGGTGTCGATGAACTGCAGGTAGCCGTCCGCGTTCGCTGGAATCGGGCGCGCTTCTCGCTCGAAGGCGTCGAGGAAATCCGCATCGGGGGGTGCCATCGAATTCCCGGGTGCGTCCTGTCCGATATGTTCCGGAAACAGGCGGTCGGTCGCGGCAATCAACTCCTTGCTGACACGCGCCACGATCTCGTTCGCCTGCATCGACACGGACACATGGTGGATGAAATAGATCAGCACCCCGACGCTCACGATGGCAAGGAAGACGCCGAGGGCAACCGACACGTTGGGAACGAAAGCGATCTCTTCCTCGCGCCGGATGGTGAGGAGGACCAGCAAGCAGTAGAGGAAGGTGGCGACGAAGGTGCCCAGCACGATCTGGGTCGTGGTGTCGCGCAGGAAGTTGCGCAGCAGACGGGGGCCCAGCTGCGAGGTGGCCAGCGACAGGGCAACCAGCGTCATGGAGAACACCACCCCGGCGATGGTGATCATGGATCCGGCGATGACCCCCAGCACGGCGCTGGCACCCTCCGCGCCACCGGTGAATGTCCAGCCCCAGGCATGCAGCAGCCAGTTCGTCACCTGCCGGTCCAGGGCAACACTGGTCAGGGCCAGTGACACCGCGACGATGGCCATGAGCGTGGGAATGAACCACAGGCTGGAACGAACGCGATCCCAGTACCTCAAGATCAGTATCTTCACGACGAGGGTGCCTCATTCATTCGCCTGCGCTCCACGGCCGCTCGCTCGGCCCAGGCATGGTGTATCCAGTCGCCGCCATCGGGATTGGCCGGGTTCCTCGATTTCCCTCGTAGGTGGGCCTGGGCCGTGTTGCCCGATGCCTTGAAGCCATGCCCTGGGTGCGATGTGAGCTCATGAATGATAGTCATGATCCATCACCCCGGCATCCATGCTGGGCAACTGACGAAGCCCGACCACGAAGGCCCCGTGCCACCCCTGATCAACCGTCAGCAGGCGCATGAGACGCCGTGTTGGGCAAGGCGACATACGGCTTCTTCACGCCAGACTCGACCAGGCAGCACCGTCCGGCCTGCGTCTTCACGCATCTTGCCTATCCTGATGTTATGGATGACAGCCCGTTCACTGGAGGCACGACCGTGATCATCAAGGGATTCATACTCAGTTTTATCCTCTTCGGTTCCGTCGGACTGGCCAGCGCCGATTACACCGACGGCATGCGCTACTACGAGCGGCAGGAGTACCGCCAGGCACTGCAGGAGTTCGGCGACGCGGCGAGAAGCGGCGATGCCGATGCCCAGTACATGCTGGGCCGCCTGTACGAGGCCGGCAACGGGACAGCCCAGGATTTCGTCCAGGCCCACAAGTGGTACAACCTGGCCGCGGCCCGCGGCCACCGCCATGCCGCCGAGGCACGTGATTCGCTGGCCGAACGCATGACGGCCGGACAGGTCGCCGAGGCGCAGCAGGCGACACGCGGCTGGCAAACGGAAGAGGCCGCTTCCTCACAGGCGGGTGAGCGAGCGCGGCCCGACATCGAGACCCTGTCGGATCGGCAAGGCATAGCCGAGATACAGCGCGAACTCAATCGGCTCGGCTATGACGCCGGCCCGGTGGATGGCGCCATGGGACGCCGCACCCGCAGTGCGATACGCGAGTATCAGGCCGACAGGGACATGGCCCAGGACGGCCGCGCTTCGGCCGACCTGCTGAAGCGCCTGCGCGAGACGCAGAGACAGGACGTGGCGGCCCCCTCCGAGCCGCCACCCGCCGCCGAGCCTCGGGTCGCCCTGCAGGACGACTTCAGCGACGGCGATTACCGTCGCGATCCTCCCTGGACGGTGCTCAGCGGCGACTTCGAGGTCGATGAGAATGGATTGCGCAGCATCGTGGAGACACGGCGCACGACCGATCGAGAATCACGGAGTCTCAGCTCCGATCGGCCGGAGGAGATCGGCCTGGCGATGCTCGCGCTGATCCTCGAGCAGACGGGCAATGCCCGGCAGGACGAGGTGCCTGTCCCCGTGGAACCGGCGCGCATCTTCGTCAATGGGCCGGTCGACAACGCCTTCAGGATGGAACTGGACGTCACCTCCCGGCAGCGGCCTGGCAGCCTGGAACTCGGGGTCTTCCAGGGCAACCGACCCAACGGCACCGGCTATCGCCTGGTCTACACGCCCGGCTCGCGCCCCGGGCTCAGCCTGGTCAGGCTGATGTCCGGAAGCGCAGAGGTGATCGCCCGCCACGAAGCCAGTCTCGACCTCGAGGACGGCCGGGTCCACCGCATCGTCTGGACCCGCGACGATAACGGACAGATGCAGGTTCGCGTGGATGAGCAGCGACTGCTGCGTGTGCAGGACAATGGCCTGCGCGACCCCTTCCAGGGCTTCATGCTGGCAAATCAGGGGGGCGACTACACCCTGCGTCGGATCAGGCTGGAGGACTAGGCGCCTGTGCCGACTCACTCCAGGCGGTGTCGCCCTCATCTGCTCACTGGCGAACAGAGCGAACGCTGCCCGGTTCCACGGGCAGGAAGCGGTGCCATTCGGTCGAGCTCCCCCGCGTTCTGATAAACGCCCGTGAGCGACGGGCAGCTATCATCGCCCGCGGCCGGCGAGAGGCCGCCACATTCGACGGGATAGACACCGTGCGACGTACGCCCCGGCGCAACGACGGCAATGACGAGAACCAGATACCAGGCAGCGCCAGCTGATAGTGTCATAGGCGATTCTTCGCATCCTGGAAATTGGGGTACGTCGCCACGTTCTGACGTTCGCGATCCCTGCACCCCCCCCCTGCCCCAGCCGAGGCGCGCTCTCTCTAGCCCAGCGGGTGGCCGTGGGCCTCTACCCGGCGCCTGAGCCAGGCGCCTGTCAGCAGCAGCAGGGTCAGCGCGACCAGCGGCAGGATCACGTCGGGCCTGACAGCCTCCTCCTTCTCCACCGCCTCCAGCGCGCCGTAAATTGCGCTGGAGTAGACCGCCCACTTAACGCTCAAGCCGATGATGGCCGCCAACATGAAGGTCGCCAACGGCAGGCGCAGCAGGCCGGCGGCGAAGTTGACCACGGAGTGGGGGAAACCCGGCAGCACCCGCAGGGCGCACTGGGTCAGGAAATCACTGCGCTTCTCCAGGTTGACCATGACCTTGCGAGTGAGCCCCCTGGGCGTCCAGCGGTCGCTGAAGCGGGAAGAGAGGTAGAAGGCCCCCAGGGCGCCCGCCACGCTGCCGACGGTCAGCATCAGGGTGGCCGCCAGCGGCGGATAGAAGGGCGCGATCAGCCACAGTCCGATGCTGCCAGGCAGGCCGAGCGTCAGGGTCACCGCCATGATCAGGATCACCGAGATGATTACCCCGGGGTGGTGGGAGGCCGCGTCGGCCCATTGCTGGACGTCGGCCAGTTCAGGCGAGTGCCAGATCCACAGATAGCCAGCCATCAGCAGCGTGGCGCCGATCGCCACCCAGCGCCAGGGTCGGCTTGGCGGACTGTCATTGAACATCAAGGCGTCTCGGTCATCCATCAGGCGCCATCGTGACACGCCCAGTGCGCCGGGTCACGGCTCGCAACACCCGCGAGACAACAGGAGGCCAGAAATCGTGTACGCCCCCGATTGTTCGTTGCCAGGGCAAGATGAAGCGAGAACCGCGTCCTGGTGCCCCGAGGGCTTTCACGAGTTCCGCTATCGAGATAGACACATCATCGAGCGCTGCCTACGTGCCGACTTTCCAGACAACACCTGGCCAGAGGGTTTCGGGGTAGACCTGTTGTTCCGCGGCGTCCTTTCCTGAAGGATGAGTTTCTTACACTCTGCTGTAATGAATCCTTAGCTGCTTCACACCTTATGATACTAATGCGGGATGTATCAGAGGACGCCAGCATGACCAGAGACAATCATCTCAAGAAGATGGGGATCATGAATCGTTCACGGCGCAGTCGAAGACGGTTCTCTTTCTATGGTCTAGTGTCAATGAAGGACATGGCGATAAGTGCCGGACAAAGCACTGGTCACGGTCCCGGTTGGCAATGGCCACTTAAGCATGGGGGCAAGTAGCTACCTGACGGGAAGAAGGGTGCAGGCGCCCGAAGAAAGCCGTACTGTTGCGCCTTGAGTAGTTGCTTGAACAATGCCCCGCCACTCACTGCTGGGAGACATGACATGTCAACAGGAACAATTTTACTCATCATCGTGATTCTGCTTCTGATCGGCGTGATACCTGCCTGGCCCCACAGCAGGGGATGGGGATATGGCCCAAGCGGGGGTCTCGGGCTGGTGCTGATAATCCTGCTCATCCTGTTGTTGATGGGCAAGATATAGCCTCGGAAACCGGTGGCGAATGGGGCAGCTCCTGGTTAAACGGAGGCATCCCTTTTCATGGCGATGTTTCCCATTCAGCGTCTCGAAGTCGAACGTAAGCCGTGGTGTGCAACGGCGTCTTATCGCTGACTTCGAGTCGCAGGCACCCGGTACAGCAGCAGTCTCATGAAGCAGATCAGCAGGAAAGGAAGGGATGGGGATAGACCCTGTTTAATGATAAATCGAGCGCCTGCAACCCGGCAAGGAGGTTTTGCTGAGATGGTCGATCGAGATGTTGAGAGTGACATTTCGAACGCCACTTCCCGACATGGCGTGATGACGACCTGACAACGGCCTGCGGTTTTCCCTTGATTTCCTGGGCAGCGCTGTTCCATTTCCGCTGCCCATCGACTCGCCGTCTCGAGCAGCCTTGACCATCCAGGCCATGTCACATTAGGTCACTTCGAAAGCATGCACCTACGACGTTGACCCCAGGCTCGGCAAGGGCCACCTCCGGTTGGACTGAGCGCCGAGCGGGTTTAGACCTTGGTCGCATGTTTTGGTAAACTTGCATCGCTCTAGTCGGCGTCATGTCCCATCGACGCACACATCCTCCGCAACTAGAGCGTCCTCATGCCTCCGAACAACACTCCCGCCCCACACGGGACCTCGGCGCTGTCGCGCCTGGGCGATCCCATCGTGCTGCTGCTCACGGTCGGCTTCATCGTCGCCTTCGTCGGCCTGTCGCTTTACGACATCGACCTGGTGGCCGATAGCATCAGCGCCGGCTTCGCCTGGACGGCGGCCACCCTGGGCACCTACTTCCAGCTCCTGCTGCTGCTGACCTTCCTGATCGCCATCGGCGTGGCGATCTCGCCGGCGGCCGGGGCCCGGGTCGGCAACCTCACGAGCCCGCAGATCGGCACCTTCAAGTGGCTGTCGATGATCATGTGCACCCTGCTGGCCGGAGGCGGCGTGTTCTTCGCCGCGGGCGAGCCGGTCTACCACTTCGTGGTGACCCCGCCGGCCTTCGACACCGAGGCGGGCACCGCCGAGGCCGTGGCCGGCGCCCTGGCCCAGTCGTTCATGCACTGGGGCTTCCTGGCCTGGGCAGTGCTGGGCTCGCTCTCCGCCATCGTGCTTGCCCACGCCCACTACGTGAAGGGCCAGCCGCTGCAGCCGCGCACCCTGCTCTACCCGGTGTTCGGCGAGCGCGTCATGAAGGGCGCGCTGGGCAGCCTGGTCGATGCCTGCTGCGTGATCGCGGTGGTCGCGGGCACCGTCGGCCCGATCGGCTTTCTCGCCACCCAGGTGAGCTTCGGCCTGCACGAGCTGTTCGGCGTCAGCGAGGGCTATGCCACCCAGCTCGGCATCCTGGTGCTGCTGGCGGGGGTGTACGTCACCTCGGCGATGACCGGCATCCACAAGGGCATCCAGATCCTGTCGCGCTTCAACGTCTTCCTGGCGCTGGGCATCGCCGCGGTGATCCTCGTGGCCGGCCCCACCCTGTTCCTGGTCAACGCCTTCAGCCAGGGCTTCGGCGAGTACCTGTCGTCGTTCTTCACCATGGCCACCATGAGCGCCGAGACCGCACCGGCCTGGTGGATGCAGTGGTGGACGGTGTTCTTCTTCGCCTGGTTCATCGGCTACGCGCCGCTGATGGCGATCTTCGTGGCGCGCATATCCCGCGGGCGCACCATCCGCGAGATGATCCTCGCCGTGGCGGTGATGGCCCCGGTGGCCACCGCGATCTGGTTCACCCTGCTGGGCGGCTCCGGCATCCACTACCAGCTGACCGGCGCGATCGACCTCGCCGAGGCGCTGAACAACTTCCAGTTCGACGTGGCGACCCTCACGGTGGCCCAGGCGCTGCCGGGCGGCAGCCTGATGGCGCTGGCCATCCTGCTGCTGACCAGCATCTTCGTGGCCACCACCGGCGACTCCATGAGCTACGCCATCGCTGTGGTGTGCGCCGGCCACGACGCGCCGAGCCCGCTGGTACGCGCCTTCTGGGGCATCGCCATGGCGCTGATGGCCGGCATCCTGCTCTACATGGGCGCGGGGCAGATCGGCGCACTGCAGCAGTTCATCGTGATCACCGCGATTCCCGTCTCGCTGGTCCTGCTGCCCTCGCTGTGGGCGGGCCCCCGGGCCGCCTATGCCATGGCGCGGGAGCAGGGCATCATCGCGCCCCATTCGGTGGCCAGCGCCGGGGCCGAGTGAGCCTGCCGGGAATGACGGCCTGACGGCCAGACGCGGCATCCTTGGCGTATCATGGAGGCATCGGGTGCGGTGCCTCCCGCGCCTCCTGGCCGATGGCCGGCCACTCTGCAGAAGGAGCCGTCATGAAAGTCCTCCCCGCCCTGATTCTCGGCATCGCCGCCATCGTGGCGGCGTCGCTGATCGCCGAGGGGCTGACCGACCTGCGCACCGGCGACCGCTACGTCACGGTCAAGGGCCTGGCCGAGCGGGAAGTGCAGGCGGATCTCGCCCTCTGGCCGCTCCATTTCGTGGCCACCGGCGAGACGCTGCGACAGGCCCACGACGCGGCCAGTGCCAGCCGCGAGGCGGTGCTCGCCTTCCTGGAGGACCACGGCATCGACACTGCGCAGGTGGAGCTGCAGCGCCTCAACGTCAACGACACCGCCGCCAACCCCTACCAGGGCGGTGAACGCGAGCAGAAATTCATCATCAACCAGACGCTGACGGTGCGCAGCGAGGAGATCGCGCGCATCCGCGACACCGCCCAGGCGGTGGGCGAACTGCTCGACGCCGGGGTGGTGCTCTCCTCCGACTACGGCCCCGGCGGCCCCCTCTATCTCTTCAGCGGGCTCAACGACATCAAGCCCGAGATGATCGTCGAAGCCACCGCGGCGGCCCGGGAGGCCGCCGAGCAGTTCGCCCGTGACGCCAACGCGGACGTGGGCGACCTGCGCCGCGCCAACCAGGGGGTATTCGAGATCCGCGCGCGGGACCAGGCCATGGGCATCACCGAGGCGCAGCAGCCGGTCAAGAGCGTGCGGGTGGTGACCACCGTGGAGTACTACCTGCGCTGAGACGCCGGCAGCAGGCCAATCGCCAATGGACGGCGGCGATCCAGGAGGAGAGCGTCGAGCACTTCATCCGTGCCTTTCGCCGGCCGCCGAAAAACGCTTGACCCTCGACTTCGTCGCCACCGACGACCCAGTGCATGGCGAGCAGCACGCTCGGCATTTCTCCGGCTTATACGACGGATATTACTTCCTGCCGCTCTACGTATTCTGTGGCCAGCAGTGGCTGGTCGGCCACCTAGGATGCAGCCCTCCATGCCGGCACCATACTCGCCCTGCTGGTGCGCGCCACGCCAAGCCTGCTCAGGCTGACCCTCGACTCCTGCTGTTCCGGACGCACGGCAATTTCACCCGGACGCACGGCAATTCCGGGACTCGCGGCCGGCTCGTATGCTTGCGGCGAGCCCTCGGAAACGGGATCGACGATGGCTCGACGCGCTGGCGGCTGATCACGGAGAAGAACGATGGACGCCTACAGAGACTACGTGACGTACGCCAAGGACGTCGGCCTTCGATGAGAGCGCTTCCCGAGCGGCGCCACGCGCATCGTGCGGCACTGATCCCACCACCTTACCGATCCAGGAGAAACTTCATGCAACGCTACAAGACCACTCTTCTTGCCGCCATGACCAGCGTCCTCACCCTCGCGGCGGGCGGCGCGGCGGCCGAGCAGACCGCCCTCGTCCTTTACGAAACGAAAGGTGCCGATCAAAGCGACCGACAGGAAGGCATCGCCTTCGTCGAACTCGACACAAACGAGCCCGACTACGGCCAGATCCTCGCCCAGATCCCGTTACCGCCAGAATTCCACTCGCACCACATCTTCTACAACCCGGCGCGGGACAAGGCCTACGTCACCTCGCTCGCGACGCACGAGTTGCGGGTCTTCGACGTTAGCAAGTTTCCCTACCGGTGGAACTCGGTGGAGGTCGCGGATTGCGAGGTGGGCGAGGACGTCTCGTTCTCCGAGGCGCAGAGCAAGTGGTACCTCACCTGCATGGGCTCGTCGGTGGTCATCGTCGGGGATGCCGAAACGGACGAGGTACTGGAAACTGTCGCGATGCCCGCGCCTTGGCCGCACGGGATCGCGACGAACGACGCGATCGACCGGCAACTGGTGACCAGTACTGCCAACCCCTCCGACCCGAATGAATGGGGCGAGGAAATCGTCGTCCTGCAACACAGCAACGGCGAAATTCTGTCGACCCACAAGACGTCGAACGCGCCGTCGCCTTCGGGCGCAGGGCCGGTCGAGGCATTTTTCGTGCCAGGCGTCGAGCCGCCGCTGGCCTACATCACCAACATGGAGGGCAGCCTGTGGCTCGCCGAGTGGCAGACGGAGACCGAAGAATTTACCTTCCGCGAGGAGTTCCGATTCGACGAGGTGGGCCAAGGCATGACACTCGAGGTCTACTTCAATGCCGAGGGTGACCGGGCCTATGTGACGTCGGCAATGCCCGGGCATCTCAACGCCTTCGACATCACGAATCCTCGGGCGCCCGAGCATCTGTGGGCAACAGAGGCCGCGGGCGGCGCACACCACCTGGTGTTCTCGCACGACGGCAGCCGGGCCTATGTGCAGAACAGCCTGCTCAACATCGAAGGCATGAACGATGGCTCGATCTCGGTCATCGACCTCGAGACCGGCGAGAAGATCGACAGCATCGACACGTTCAAGGACGCGGGACTCACGATCAACACCATCGCACTGACCCCCGAGGCCGAGGACTTCCACAGCCACTAAGACAGACGGTGACGGCGGAAATATACGCCGTCACCGCTCGCCTGAACGTGCGATATCCAATAAGAGATGAGGCAGTGGTCGCGCCGACGAAGCGACGACGCGGCTCTGGGTCGTCGAAGCTGGGGAAGGTGGTCGCTACACGTCGGCGATCTTGTTGGTGAATCTGGCGATTTGCACGGCCACCGGATCAACGTGCTCCGCCTCGATCCGATCCGCGCGGGCGTGCCTGCGCGCTTTCCCTGGACCGTCGAAAGGGACGGCATACCGGTGACTGGCCGGAGCCCCTTCCTCGGTGCTCCCTTGCACCTGGCCGGGGTCAAGGACGATCTGAGCCAATGTCCGCACGAGCACGGCAACAGAGTTCTGGTTATGCGGTTCTCCGTCTGGGTCCAGCAGCCCGAAGCCGCATCCTTAATCAGTACTGATCACCGCCGACCGCCTAACGATCCCTTTCCGAGCGCCAGATGCCGGGGGAAAGGCCCGTGGCGCGGCGGAAGGCACGGCTGAAGGAAGCGTCGGATTCGTAGCCGACGGCTTCGGAGATGTTGTAGATAGGCGTGTCGGTGTCGGCCAGCAGGCCGGCCGCGATCTGCATGCGCCAGCTGGTGAGATAGCTCATCGGCGGTACGCCGAGCGTCTCCTTGAATGTCGACGCAAGCACGGTGCGCGACACGCCACTGGCCCGCGCCAGCGACGACAGCGTCCAGGCCCGCGCCGGGTTGTCATGGAGCAGCGCGATGGCACGGGCGACATGCGGGATGCGCAGCGCCGCGAGCCAGCCGCGGGCGTCCTGCGGCAGGCGTTCGGCATGAATGCGTACAGCCTCGATGAAGATCAGCTCGCTCAAGCGTGACAGCACGTTGCGGCCGCCGTCCCGACTGTCCCGACCCTCGGTCGCGGCGGCCCGGATCAGGCTGGCGAGCCATCCGTCCCTTTCAGAATACCCGTCCGTGATGACCAGCATGCTCGGCAGCGAGTTCAACAAGGGATTGAACGGCAGCACATCACAGCCGAGAAAGCCACAGATCAGGCGGACCGTCTCGGGACCATCGCCATTCCGTGTCAGCATGAGCGGCTTGATGTCCTCGGGCGGGGGCTCGTCGAAGATGGCCGGGTCGAACGGCGCCCTGAGGCCCGGCTCGCTCGAGAGCACGTGCGGCAGCCCCTGCGGAAAGACGATCACGCTTCCTGCTGTCAAGCGGACCGGTTCGGCATCGCCGTCGAGCAATCTTGCCCAGCACACACCGTTCGCGACCACGTGATAGTTGATGACGTGCTGCGCGCGCGGCATGATCAGTGCCTTCAACTCGCGGGAGGGCGGCGCCTCGGCGACCCAAGGCGCACATCCCTCTACGTCGAAGAAGAGCGCACCTGACAGGTGCACCTCCTTCAACACGTCCGACAGGATGTCCGCAGCCATTCCAATTCCTTCGAATATTCGTCTGTGAAACTAAAGGAAACCGGCTTCTGATGTGATTACTAGGGCCGGGGCTCAGAACCAGAACATGACGGTTGCTGCGATGCAGATGGCGAAGAGAAGCAGTTGGCCACACCTGTCGTAGCGAGTTGAGATGCGTGCTGTCGATCATGATCGTGTTGCCGTCGGCCCCCGGTTGCGTCGGCGTAACGCAGATACGCGCGAGCACGCCCATCCGCGACCAACGGACGAACTGGTTGTAGAGCGTCTTGGGCGGCGCATGGACGGAAGGCGCATCCTTCCACCCTAACCCTTCTTCTCAATATAGATTATCCCTCTCGGCACAGGCCGGTCATCGATCCGTGGCTTGCCTCTGGGCTTGGAAAAGTACGGCCGCAATCGCTCCATCCGCTCGTCGGTCAATCAAAAACTCCCGCGCCTCTCGCCCCCTCTGTTCGGGAGCTCGAATCAAGCAGCCCGCCCAGCCTCAAGCGGATTTATGGGGCCCGATCCTCAAGTCCTGCGACGGGACACTGCGCATCTGGACGATCAGCCATGACACCAGGACGGGCGGCCGTGGGGCGGGAGCGGATAGCGCCATAGGATAAGGATGCCATCGGCGCTGATTCGCGCGTCGAGGCGAACCCGACACGCGCCGAGGTGGCGCTCACCTATGGAGAAGACCATGTTGACCGACTGGAGAGGCTTGCCGGTAACGGCGAGCGGAGACGCCACTGTCGAGGCCATCGACACCTTCGTCGAGGGGTTGCTCGGCTACGAGAACAGGGCAGCAGTCATCGTCGCCGCGGCCGACGCCGACGGAGAGAGTACGCTGGCCAACGCCTACGCCGCCATGTTCAGCATGTTTCTGGAAAGCCGTGAAGCGCCGGGGATGGCCGCAGGCTATATCGCCCGGGCCGAGGCCGCGGCGAAACACGCGACCGCGCGCGAGCGACTGGTGCTGGACGCGGTCCGGGCCTGGGCCGAAGGAGACATACCTCGAGCAATCGCTGTCGGCGAGGAGTTGGCCGCCAGCCACCCGCGCGAGATCGCGACGGCGAAGACCACGCAGTACCACTACTTCAATCTCGGCGACGCGGCGGGGATGCTGCGGATCTCGGAGAAGATCGGCGCGATGAACGACGACCTCTCCTATGCCCATGGCATGGCCGCCTTCGCCTACGAGCAGGCGCACCTGCTGGAAGACGCCGAAGCAGCCGCCCGCCACGCGATCAAGCTCAAGCGCAAGGAGCCGTGGGCCCACCACGCGCTGTCCCACGTCTTCCTGGCGCAGGGCCGCACCAGCGAGGCGCGCGGCTTCCTGGAAGACGTCAAGGAGACCTGGACCGATCTGAACTCGTTCATGTTCAGCCATAACTGGTGGCACATGGCGCTGGTGATGATCGACCAGGGCGACAGCGAGGCGATCCTTGGCTTCTACGACCGCAATATCTGGGGCATCTGGAAGGAATACTCGCAGGATCAGGTCGGCGCGGTATCACTTCTGGCGCGGCTCGAACTCGTCGGCATGGACGTCGGCGATCGCTGGTCCGATCTCGGGCAGTACTTGAAGGCACGCGTCGACGATCACGTGCAGCCGTTCCTGAGCGCACAGTATCTCTACGGTCTCGCCCGCGCCGGCCTTCCCGAGGCGGACGCGATGATGGCCAGTGTCCGCGCGCATGCCGCAACGGCGCCTGCTTTCATCCAGCCGGTCTGGACGGAGGTCGCGGTGCCCCTGTGCGAGGCGCTTCTTGCCCATGCTCGCGGCGATGTCGAAACCACGGTGCGCAGGCTCGGACCGGGCCTGCCGCGTCTGGTCGAGATCGGCGGAAGCCACGCGCAGCGTGACCTGTTCGAGCAGATCTGGCTTGACGCGCTGATCCGGACCAACCGTCTGGGGGCCGCGCAGCGCATCCTCGAACAGCGCCGCGAAGCAAGTCCGGAAGCCAAGCCCACCTACGGCAAACTCGCGCTGATCTACGACCGGCTCGACCTGCCGACCGAGGCCGGGCGAATGATGGTCCGCGCCCGCGCCGCCGCGCTCATGCACTGAGGTCGTCAGGCATCTCGCTATGGGAGGCACGTACGGTGAAGTTTCTCTCGATGAAAGGGCTCGGCTAGTATGGGGAATCCCTGATACACCGAGCCCTGTCTATGCAAGCCACCCTCGAGCAGCGCGCGCTGAAGCTCTCCATCCTCGTGACCCTGGGGGTCTCCAGCCTGGGGGTCACCTTCGGCCTGCTGGCCGGCTCGCAGTCGATCCTCTTCGACGGCGTCTTCTCCACCATCGATGCCGCCATGTCGGGGCTGGCGCTGCTGGTGGCGCGGCTCGCCGTGCGCGAGGCCAGCGAGCGCTTCCAGCATGGCTACTGGCACCTGGAGCCGCTGGTCGCGGCGCTCAACGGCAGCATCCTGATGCTGCTCTGCTTCTATGCCTTCCTCACCGCCCTGCTCGACCTGCGCGAGGGCGGCCGCGAGCTCTCCTTCGACCTGGCGATCGGCTATGCGGTGGTGGTGGCCATCGTCTGCTTCGCCATGACCGCCTACCAGCGGCGCATCAATCGCACGGCGGACTCCGAGTTCGTGCGCATCGACATGCAGGGCTGGCTGATGGCGGCGCTGATCACCACCTCGCTGCTGGTGGCCTTCATCATCGCCCGCTTCCTGCAGGGCACCCCCTGGGCGCACCTCACCCCCTACGTGGACTCGGTGCTGCTGATGGTGCTGACGGCCAGCTTCATGCCGGTGCCCATCGGCATCGTGCGGCGTGCCATGAAGGAGGTGCTGCTGATCGCGCCGAGCGAGATCGACCGCGAGGTGCATGTGGCCATGGCGCCGGTGATGGCGCGCGAGGGTCTGCTGCGCTACTACAGCCACGTGGCCAAGGCCGGCCGCGGCCACTACATCGAGATCCATATCGTCACCACGCCCGAGTACGGTCAGGGCCAGGGCATCGTCGTGCTCGACGAGATCCGCGAAGAGATCAGCGCCGGGCTGAGCCCGCCGCCGGAGCGGCGCTGGTTCACCGTGGCCTTTACCGCCGACGAGCGCTGGGCCTAGGCCAGGTGACTCGCCCTGAAGGCCATCCGGGCGAGGGCGGTCCTCACTCCTCCCGCGAGATCCACTGCCCCGCCTGCTGCACGGCGCGACCCTCGGCCTCCAGCTTGAGCAGGTGGGCCAGCGCCGAGCGCGCCGCCACCCCCAGCTTCTCCGCCGGCACGTCGTCGTAGGCGTGGCGCGTCAGCGCCTCGAGGCTTGCCGGGGCGTGGCATGCCAGGGCCCGGCGCACCTTGTGCTCCCGGGCCATGCGATGGGTGACCAGGAAGTCGATGGCGGCGTGGGCCTCGCCGATCAGGAAGCCGTGGCCCGGGGCGATGGTACCGAAGGGCTCCTCGCCCAGGGCCTGCAGGGCGGCCAGGTAGGCGGCCATGTCGCCGTCCGGCGGGTTGATCACCACCGTGGAGCCCTGCATCACCTGGTCGCCGGCGAACAGCAGCCGCCTGGGCTCCAGCAAGTAGCAGAGGTGGTTGGAGGCGTGCCCCGGCGTATGCAGCACCTTGAGCGTGCCGGCGGGCGTTTCGAGGCGCTCGCCGTGGGCCGGCCGGTGGTCGGGCGCGAAGCCAGCGTCCTGGCTGACCCCGGGCGGCGGCGGCAGGCCCACCAGCCGGGCGCCGGTGCGCGCCTTGAGCCAGGCCGCCCCCGGGGAGTGGTCGATATGGGTATGGGTCACCAGCACCCGGGAGATCTTCCCGGCGGCCAGCGCCAGCAGCCGCTCCAGGTGGGCCGGATCCGCGGGGCCGGGGTCGATCACCAGATGGTCATCGCCATCGCCCAGCAGGTAGCTGTTGGTGCCGGGGCCGGTCATCGCGCCCGGGTTGGACGCGGTGACCCGGGTAACCCCCGGGGCCAGTTCGACAGGCCGGCCGGGCTCGATCTCGGCGCTGGCCGTGCCCCGCCGCTGCGGGTCCAGGCGGCACACCTCCGCATAGGCCGGGGCATCCGGCTCCACCAGCCAGGCGACCCCGCCCTTGCGGGCCGGCCAGGAGCGGCTGGGGCGCGACATCGGCGGGTTGGCGTGGGCATGGCGCAGCAGCGCCTCGGCGGTAGCGAAGTCGGCAAGCAGGCGCAGGGTGCGCAGGGTGGGATAGCCCAGCGCCATCCGCCCGTGGCGATGCGCTGCCAGGGCCGCGGCGGGGGTCAGCCAGGCGTGGGCGATGGTCTCGCTGCCGTCGTGCGCCGCCTGCTGGCCGGGCGGCGCCAGGGCCACGAAGAAGCGCGTGTCGAAGCGCCGCGCTGCGCCCCGGGGCGTGACCCAGTGGCCCAGGTAGGCCAGCCGGTCCAGCGGCAGGCCGAGGCCATACTGCTCGCACAGCGCGCTGAAGCTCGTCTCCTCGCGCCGCAGCGCCTCGCGCCCCTCGCTCAGCACCGGGTGGTCCCCCGGCGGCAGGCGCCCCTGGCCGTCCACGGCCAGCAGCAGGCCCGCCTCCTCGAGGCACTCGCGGAGTGCCGCGATCATGTAGTCGGCCCCGCCCTCGTCGAGGCTCAGGGTCTGGCTGATGGCGGCATCGCCGCGACCGGAGGTGAAGGCCCGCACGTCCGGGTCCTGGGGGTCCACGGCCCCGCCGGGGAAGACGAAGTTGCCGGGCAGGAAGGCGGCCTGCCGGGTGCGCTGCAGCAGCAGCACCTCCAGCCCCCGGGCGCCGTCGCGCACCAGGGCGAGGGTCGCGGCGGGACGGATCTCGACCATCTGCTCCCCCGCCATCAGCGCGGCCTGACCACCGCCAGGGTCACCGTGGCCTTGGCCACCAGGGTGGCGCCCTCCTCGCCGGTGTAGACCTCGGACTCGGCGACGATCAGGGTGCGCCCGGGCTTGAGCACCCGCCCCACGCAGCGCAGTTCACGCCCGCGGGCCGAGCGCAGCAGGTTGATCTTGAACTCGGCGGTGAGCACGATCGCGCCGGCCGGGATCAGGGAGGCACCCGCGGCGCCGGCGGTGTGGTCGGCGAGGGTGGCCAGCACGCCGGCATGCACGAAGCCATCCTGCTGCTGGTGGTCCTCGCGTACCGCCAGACGCGTCACGCACCGGCCCGGGGCGATCTCATCGGCCTCGACGCCGAGCGCGCGGATGAAGGGCGCCGCCTGGAGGATACGCTCCACCTCGGTGCGGTAGTCGGGGTTGGCCGGCGGGAAGTCGGGGGCCTGGGGCATCACGGGGTCCTAGTGGTGATTGGCTTGGCCACCAGCAATACCATGCCCGAGGCGCCCGTCCCATTGGCCGATGGCAGGGGGCAGCCCCGACGCTCTCGTCCGAACGGCCGGCCTGTCCCCCCACCCCGCCATGCATTCTGCTCTATTCGTCCACCACCACGTCGAAACCACCGTAGATCAGCCGTTTGCCGTCGAAGGGCATGGGGTTCGCCTCGGGCTGCAGGCGCGGGTCCTCCATGACCTTGGCCATCCCCCGGTCGCGCACCTCGCGGGAGGGCCAGGTGATCCAGGAGAAGATCACGGTCTCGTCCGGCTGGCACTTCACCGCCATGGGGAAGGAGGTGACCTTCCCCTCCGGCACGTCGTCTCCCCAGCACTCCACCATCGAGAGGGCGCCGTGCTCCTTGAACACCACGGCGGCGTCGCGGGCGTGCCGGATATATCTCTCGCGGTTGGCGGTGGGGACCGCGGCAACGAATCCATCGACATAGGTCATGAGGGGTCTCCCGTATCTCTTGGGGGCAGTTCCCGCACCGGGCGCACCTCGATGGTGCCGAACCGGGCGGGGGGAATGCGGCTGGCGAGCTGCAGGGCCTCGTTGAGGTCGCGGGCGTCCAGCAGGTAGAAGCCGGCCAGCTGCTCCTTGGTCTCGGCAAAGGGGCCGTCGGAGATCAGCACCTCGCCATCGCGCACCCGCACGCTGGCAGCGCACTCCACCGGCTGCAGGGCCTGGCCGGCGAGGTAGTGTCCCTGATCGGTCAGGCGCTCCACCCCGGCCAGGCACTCCTGGTTGAGGTCGTGCCATTCCTGCTCGTTCATGGCCTGGATGAGGCGCTCCTGGTAGTAGACCAGTGCGGCGTATTTCATGGTTGGCTCTCCTTGTCGCTCATCGGACATTGGCCGGTCCGGCAGCCGATCATCCAGGGGACACCGAAGCGGTCGGTGAGCATGCCGAACCCCTGCGCCCAGAAGGTGGCGCCGAAGGGCATGATGACCCCGGCCTCGAGCAGCCGGTTGTTGTCGTCGGCCATGGCCTCTAGCACGCCCTGGGCGGGCAGCTCGCCGGCCTCGGTGGCCGAGTCGGCCTTGCGCATCAGCATGTAGCGCATGAGTTCCACCTCCGTTGGCTGGTTGCCTCCCTGAGTCGTGCGACGGCCGTTCGGATCGACATCACCGCGCGATTTTTTTATCGCGACGAGGTGGTCAGTTCGGCCAGCCGGCGTTGCAGGAAGCGGCGTTCCGGCTGCTGGGAAGTCAGCGCCAGGGCCCGCTCATAGGCGAGCCGGGCCTCCCGAGAGTGGCCGGCACGGCGATGCAGGTCGGCCCGGGCGGCATGGAAGAGGTGGTAGTTGACGATCGCCTTGTGGGCTTCCAGCGCCTCCAGCAGGCGCAGGCCTGCCTCCGGACCGTCGCGCATGGCCACCGCCGCCGCCCGGTTGAGGGCGATCACCGGCGAGGGCTGCTGGCGATACAGCGCCTCGTAGAGCATCACGATCCGTCGCCAGTCGGTCGCCTCGGCGCTGGATGCGCGGACATGCTCGGCGGCGATCGAGGCCTGCAGCGTGTAGGGGCCAGTGGGCGTCAGCGCCAGCGCCTGGCCGAGATGCGCCATGCCATCGCGGATACGTAGCCGGTCCCAGCGGCCACGGTCCTGCTCCTCCAGGGGGACCAGTTCCCCGTCCGGGCCCTGGCGGGCGTCGCGCCGGGCGTCATGGAGCCACATCAGCGCCAGCAGGCCGTACACCTCCCCCTCGGGCAGCAGTCGCACCAGCGCCCCCGCCAGTTCCATGGCCTCGGCCGAGAGGCTGACGTCGACCAGGGCATCGCCGGCACTCTGCGAGTACCCCTCGTTGAACACCAGGTAGATTACCCGCAGGACAGCGGGCAGGCGCCCCGGCAGGGCCCTGGCATCCGGCACCTCGTAGGGTATGCCGGCGTCGCGGATCCGGCGCTTGGCCCGCACGATGCGCTGGGCCAGGGTGGCAGGCCTTTGCAGCAGCGCCCTGGCCACCTGCTCGGTGGTCAGCCCGCACATCTCGCGCAGGGTCAGGGCCACCCGCTCATCCAGGGCCAGGCCGGGATGACAGCAGGTGAAGAGCAGCCTCAGCGGGTCGTGCTGGATGCTGCGCTCGTCGAGGCTCGCCGCCGGTTCATCGGGCGCCCCGAGGTGGGCATGCCGGCGGGAGGTCTGGCGGCGGCGAATCTGGTCGATGCCGCGCCGCTGGCCGGTGCGGATCAGCCAGGCGGCGGGATGCTCGGGTACGCCCTGCGACGGCCACTGCTGCACGGCTGCCATGAAGGCCTCCTGGAGCCCCTCCTCCGCCAGCTCGAAGTCGCCGAGCAGGCGAATCAGCGTCGCCAGCACCCGGCGCGAGTGCTGCCGATAGAGCAGCTCGATGGTGGCATCGTGATTCATGACGCTGGCAGGCTCGGCCGGAATCTTCCAGGAAAGCTTAGCCGCGGGGCGGGAAAACGCCGACTTCCGAGCGGCGCAAGTTCAGCGTGTGCTTCACCACGGGTGGCCGCGGCGCATTGCGCACCGGGAAGGGAACTGGCATGAAAACCGTTCAGGGATGGAAAACCGTGTACGCCTGGACGACGCTTCACGAGATGCCGATCCACCTGCCCCGAGGGCTCCACCATGCCGCAATACCACAACGATGCCACCCTGCCCCTGCCACTCTTCCCCGGCAGCCATATGGTGATCGACGACGACTACGTCTTCCTCTCGGGGCTGACCGCCGAGGATATCCAGGGCGGCGAGACGGTGATCGGCGACATGGCCGAGGAGACCCGCCTGGTGATGCGCAGCCTCCAGCGCATGCTGGCCTCGGCCGGCTGCGACATGGCGGACGTGGTGCGGGTCGACGTGCACATCACCGACCTCGACATGATCCGCGACATGGACGCCGCCTACGCCGAGTTCTTCGACGCCCATCGCTACCCGGCACGCACCTGCACCCAGTCGCCCCGCCTCTACGGCGGCGCCCACGTGGAGGTCACCGTGATGGCGCGCCGCCCCGCCGGGCGCAAGGAGACCCCGGCCTCGGGCGCCTGAAGAGCGGCACGTGAGTCACTGCAGGGTCAGGCGCAGGCCGCGGAAGCGCCGGCGATACGCCCGCGGGGTGAGCCCCACGCGCCGGCCGAACAGCCGCCGGAAGAAGCTCGGGTCGGCATAGCCCACCTGCTCGGCCACCGCCTCGATGGGCTCGTCGCCGCTCTCCAGGATCTGCTTGGCCTCCTCGAGGCGCAGGGTATGCACGTAGTCCATGGGCGTCATGCCGGTGGCGGCCTTGAAGCGGCGCTTGAAGGAGCGCTCGGTCAGTCCGCTGCGGCGGACCATGCCGGCCACCGGCGAGTGGGTATCATAGTGCAGCGCGACCCATACCTGGGCCTCGCCGATCAGGGCATCCTCCACCTGTCGGGCGGCGGTCAGGGCCGCGTAGGGCTGCTGGCCCTCGTGGTGCCAGTCGATCAGGAAGATACGCGCCAGGTGCATCGCTTCGTCCACCCCCACCAGTCGCGCCACCAGGAACAGCGCCAGGTCGATCCAGGTGGTGCCACCGCCGGCCATGATCAGGCGCCCGCCCTCGCCGCTGACCACCAGGGCGCGATGGGCATGCACGCATACCTCCGGATGCTGGCGGGACAGGGCATCGCAGTAGGCCCAGTGGGTGGTGGCATCCTGCCCGGCGAGCAGCCCCGACTCGGCGAGCAGCAGCGAGCCGGTGCAGGCCGCGGCCAGCAGTGCCCCGCGTCCATGGCAGTCCAGCAGCCAGGCCAGTTCCGGGTCGTAGTGCCCCTCCAGTACGGCGCCGGGCACCACCAGCAGATCGGGAATGCAGACGGCCGTCGGCGCCTTGCAGTCGGCCAGCGATGCATCCGGCTCGATCCAGGCCCCGTTGCGGGTGCGAAAGCCGCGTCCGTCACGGGAGACGATCAGCGGTTGCAGCAGCGGCGTCCCGGTACGACCGTGCATCAGCAGCTCCCAGTCGCGGCCGGCCGACCCGAACAGGTCAAACATGCCATACAGGGTGCTGGCGGTGGTCTCGGGCGCCGCCAGGATGGCGACTTGCGTGGCGGTTACCGTGGTCATGGCAGAAAACACCCCTTTGCGGCGCAATCCCCTTTCGTTCCGATGCCGATCCGGCCGTAGGGTTCTCCTGCACGCCCTCCACAATCCCAGAACAACAGGAGAACCATCATGTGCAACGTCCATACCCTTCCCGCCACCGAGGCCGACAGCGGCGCCTTCGAGGACCGGCTGGTCAATGCCCTCAACGAGAGCGGGCTGATGCTGCTCACCGCCATCGGCCACCGCACCGGGCTCTTCGAGACCCTGGCCGGCCAGCCGCCCCTCACCAGCCTGCAGTTGGCCGAGCGCGCCGGCCTCGACGAGCGCTACGTGCGCGAATGGCTCGGCGGCATGGTCGCCGGCGGTGTGATCGATACCGAGCCAACCGCCGGCACCTATCGCCTCCCCGACGTCCATGCCGATCTGCTCACCGACCGGGGCCCGGCCAACCTCGCCGTCTATGCTCAGTTTATCTCGCTGCTGGGCAGCGTGGAGGATGACGTGGTCCGCTGCTTCCGCGAGGGCGGTGGCGTGCCCTACTCCCGCTATCCGCGCTTCCAGGAGGTGATGGCCAGCGACAGCGGCCAGACCGTGCTGCCGGCACTGTTCGACGCCATCCTGCCGCTGGCACCGGGCCTGGTCGAGCGGCTCGAGGCCGGCATCCGGGTGCTGGACTGCGCCTGCGGCCGCGGCCGTGCCCTGCTGGCCATGGCCGAGCGCTTCCCGGCCAGCCGCTTCGTCGGCTACGACCTCTCCGAGCAGGCCATCGCCTGGGCACGGGAACAGGCGCGAGCGGCCGGGCTCGACAACCTGGCCTTCGAGGTGCGTGACCTGAGCGACTTCGATGTCACCGCCGAGCCCGGCGCCTTCGATCTGGTGACCACCTTCGACGGCATCCACGACCAGGCCCAACCGCGCCGCCTGCTCGCGGGTATCCACCGCAGCCTGGCGCCGGACGGGGTCTACCTGGTGCAGGACATCCATGCCTCGAGCCACCACCACCTGGACCGCGACCACCCGCTGGGGACGATGCTCTATGCCGTCTCAGTGAGCCACTGCATGACGGTCTCGCTGTCCCAGGGCGGCGAGGGGCTCGGCACCATGTGGGGACGCGAACGGGCGCTGGCCTACCTGGAGGAGGCAGGCTTCCGCGACATCCGGGTCCATCAGCTGGAGCACGACATCCAGAACGACTACTTCGTCTGCCGGCCATGACGAGGCGTCAAGACAGGTGACAGCAAGAGGGCCGTCCGGCGCCTGCCGGACGGCCCTCTTGCTGTCACGGGAGGTGCGATCGCCAAGGATTGGTGCGCCACCGGCCTACTCCGGGGATGACGGCTCGTCGCCGGTGGCTGACGATTCGTCGACCTCCTGCACCGTGGCGGGCCGCCGGAGCCGCCGCTTCGCCGGGGTGTCGCCTCGGGCGATGTCGTGATGGCTGAGCACCACCACCTCCCTGGGCCACCATTCGGGATGATGGTCGCGGATGAAGGCCAGCAGCTTCTCCCGGACCCTCGCCTCCGCTTCCCAGGCGCCCATGGCCTCGGGACCCATCAGGTAGAAGGAGATCTCCTGCGTGGCCTCGTGCTGCCCCGTCACGTAACACGACAGCTTGTGGTGCTCGATGACCTGTTCCTCGGCCATCGCGAACTCCTTGAACTTCTCCCTGAGGGTTGCCACATCGGCGCTGAGATGGAGGGTCAGCACGATGGTCCGGTAGAGCTTGGCATGCTTCGAGGAGAGGTTCTCGTAGGGCTTGGAGACGAAGTACCTCACCGGTACGATCAGACGCCGCTCGTCCCAGGTCCTCAGGCGGATGTAGGTATAGTAGATGGCTTCCACGTAACTCCAGTGGCCCTCGAAGACCACCAGGTCGCCGATGCGGATCGCCTTGGTCAGGGATATCTGGAAGGAGGCCAGGATGTTGCCGAGCACGGCCTGGCCCGCGACCCCCACCAATACCGTCAGGACACTGGCCGAGGCCAGCAGGGTCATGCCGAGGGACTCGAAGATGCTGACCTGGGCGATCACGAAGACGGCCACGCCCAGCACGGTGACCAGGATCACGGCACGACGCAGCGCATAGAGGGTAGTCAGCAGATTGCGTTCGTCGCGGTGCCTGGTGTCGTCGATCTCGCCCACAAACCGTCGAGACATCCGGATCAGGAAGGCGTCCACGAGCCTCACCGCAATCAGACCGACGCCCCAGGCCATGATGATGATCAGCACCACCTGCAAGGGGGCGGTGACCACGCCCGAGAAGGAGACCACATAGTCGAGCAGCCACTGTGCGAGCAGGGCCATGACAATGAACGCCATTGGCAGCCGGATCATCTGGGCAAAGACGCTGGGGAGTCCCGGGGGCAGGCGGCTCGCCAGCAGGCCCATCAGCCCATGGACGGTCCATCCTACGGCACCGGTGATGAACAGGAAGACCGGGATGGCGACCCACTCCCATATCTTCAGCATGCCGATGGAACTCTGGAAGCGCTCCGGGATATGGCCCTCCAGCCAGGAGGGGCCATATTTTTCGTATAGATCGGGGATCGCAGTGAGCGTCTCTGGGGCAATCAGCCAGACAGCGTCCTGCTCTCCCACTCGGTAACGGGAAACGCGGAGCATATAGCTCTGGTCATCGACCTCCAGGGTGGCCAGCTCCACGTCGCGCCGTGGCTCGCCGGCGCGAGATTCCTCCCCGGAAGAGCCCTCGACCATGGCATTCTTGCGCGCAGAAAGGCCGGAGAGGTTGATCCACTCTCCTCGCTGAAGGACGGCGGCGAGCTGCCTGGCCAGAATGGCACCTCGCTCGGCCTGCTCCTCTAGAGTCAGGTCGTTGAGATTGAGGAGATGGGCCGCGACTGCATAGTCTTCCTCTTCGGTCAGCTCCATGAAACTGCGTACCGCATCCCGCGGCGTCTCGCGCTGAACCTCTTCAGGCGGCTCGCCGAGGCCGGCATTCACCGCATCGACGGTGTACCAGCGGGTCTCCTCGTCATCCTCCTCCTGGGCCGCCCCCAGGCAGGAGACGGCCAGCAGCACCACCAGCAAGAACCAAGCGAGCGGGGTCTTCATAAGCGTCCTTCACGGGTTGTCGGAAACTCCCTGTTCCGGTCGTCGTCACCCCTCCTGGCGCGTCTCCAGCTGGCGGTGCCAGGGCCGCATCGCCAGGATCTCGTCGAACCACTGCAGCGACTCGGGCTCGATGGCCTCCTCCGCCAGCGGTGCCAGCGCCACCGGCTGCCAGCTGCTGGCCTCCAGCGACTCACGCAGCCGGGCATAGTCCACCGGGATGTCGGCCGCGGCCTCGTTCGCCTGCAGCTGGCCCAGCGCCTCCAGCAGGTCGCCCATGCCGTTCTCCTGTTCCTCGAGCGGCTTGAACGACTGCACGTAGAGGCGCTCGCCTTCCTGGCCCACCTTCACCGGCATGTCGATGATGTTGACCCGCTCGCCGACCTCGATGCGCGAGAAGAGCGCCTCGATGGTCTCCGGCATCATGCGGATGCAGCCGCGACTGGCACGCATGCCGATGCCGTCCGGACGATTGGTGCCGTGGATCAGGTAGCCCGGGATGTCGAGCATGATGGCGTGCTGGCCCAGCGGGTTGTCCGGGCCGGGCGGCACCACTTCGGGCGGGGGCTCGCCGTTCTCCCTGGCTTCCTGGCGGACCGACTCGGGCGGGTACCAGGCCGGGTCCTTGAGCTTCATGGTGGTCTTGGTCACGCCCAGCGGGGTGTTGAAGCCCTCACGGCCGATGCCGATGGGGTAGGTCTCCACCCGCGGCGTCTCGCCTTCGGCAGTGTCAGGATAGTAGTAGAGACGCAGCTCGGACACGTTGATCACCACCCCCTCGCGTTGCGCCGGCGGCAGGATATAACGCGCCGGGACCACCACCTCGGTGCCCGGGTCAGGGGCCCAGAGGCTAACCTCCGGGTTGGCGTTGCGGATCTCCTCATAGCCGACGTTGTGCTCACGGGCGATGTCGAGCAGCGTCTGCCCCTCGCTCGTCTCGACGGTATAGACCTCGCCGACCATGTTGCCCGTCTCCGGCAGCGGGTAGTGGCCGCGGGGCCACTCCTTCTCGGCCATGGCCGTCACCGGCAGGAGCAGCAGCGCGAGGGACAGGGCCAGGGGGCGGCAGCGCCTGGCCACGGGGGGGGTCACGGAAGCGTTCATGGTGTTCATGGACTCGAGGATGTCGTCGGGGGAAAGGGGGTTGCTTTGAGAACAGTGTTTCATGGCACCCGCGTCACGGCAACCGGGGGCGAGGCAGGCCCGCCACCCGCAAGCCGCGAGAGGAGCACCTGCTCACCACTCCTCGCGCAGGACCCGACCGACATCGCGCAGTGTGCGCTCGGCCAACGCCACGTCCGCCACCCCGCGGACACAGGCGACCACCACCAGCCGGTGCTCTTCGGTGTCGGCGATGCCTGCATCGCAGGCCCGGCGTCGCTTGGTCCCGGTCTTGTGGGCGAAGGGGATGGCCGGTCCGAAGCCGGCCTTGAGGCGTCGCTCCCCGCTGCGGGTCCGTGCCATCACGCGAAGCAGCCGCTCGGTGGCCTCGGGACCCAGCGCCTGCCCCTCGGCGAGCGCGGCCAGCAGCTCGGCGAAGCCATCCAGCCGGCCGCTGTTCAGTGCTCCGCCATAGTAGGCGTCGAAGGCGGCATCCAGGGAAGGCAGCCGCCAGGCCGAGCGCGGCACCCCGAGACGGCGAGACAGCCAGTCGAGCCGCGCCTGGTCGGAATCCCGCTTCTGCAGCTCGATGAAGTCGAGTCCGTCCAGGGCGAAGGCCTCGTGGTGCAACTGCGCGTAGACATGCCGACGCACGTCCACCAGGGTGGTGATCGGGCCCAGTCCCTCGGGCACCAGGGCCCGGGCCCGCGTATTGATCGCGGGGAGGCCGAGGTGACGGATCAGCATGTCCGTGGCGGTGTTGTCGCTGACCGTCAGCATCGCCTCGAGCAGCGTCTCGAGCGACAGCCGGGCGCCGGGCGGCGCCCAGTTGGTGGGGCCGGCGCCATCCACGTAGTCGCTCTCGGCCAGCGTCAGCCGCTCGTCGAGGGACAGCGCCCCCGCCTCCACCCGGGCCATCAGCTCGATGGCCACCGGCACCTTGACCAGGGAGGCCAGGTACCAGGGCTCCTCGTCCCGCCAGCCCCGGGTCCGTCCGCTGCCGAGCTCCCGGATGTGCACGCCCAACTCGCCGGGAAAGCCGGCCTCCAGCGCCGCCAGGCGCGACTCGAGGGGCGCCGCGGCCCCCGGCGCCCCCCACAGCGAGAACAACGCCGCCCCGACCAGGCGAGTGAGCCAGCGCCTCATGATCGCGCCCTGATCCAGCGGGTCAGGGCGATCCAGGCCGCGGTGGCCGGCACCAGCGCCAGGCCGATGCCGAGCACCTGGGGATAGCCGTAGACCTGCCAGGCCTCGAGCAGCAGGCGGAAGACCCCGAAGATCACCACGATATGGAAGATGAAGGCCGCGAGGGCATCCGAACCGACGACCGTGATCGGGCGCAGCCAGGCCGCGGCACGCGCCCCCCCTGTCAGGCAGAGGGCGAGCACCAGCAGCGCCCCGCCGAGGCTGAAGAGCATGAAAGCGAGCGCCGGCGGGTGCTTGCCCGCGTTGCGGGCCACCGCCATCAGCGCCTCGTCGAGACCGGGGAGCGAGACCCCCACGAACCCCAGCAGCATGGCCGCGCCAACCCCGGCCAGGGCTGGCACCAGGCGCCGGCGCAGCGCGTTGCCCTCGCGGCAGCGTAGCACCCCCTCGCCGATCAGCAGGCCGAGCATCACCAGCGGCAGCCGCGAGAGCTGCCCCCAGGTGTAGTGGTCGTCGTGCTCGACGAGGATCGCCTTGAGCGGTTCGATGCCCCAGAAGTCGAAGTGGCGCTCCAGCCAGCCGGCCAGCAGCGCCACCGCCAGCGGGGCGACCAGCCGCGCCCAGAGCGGCATCCTGCGCCACAGGGGCAGCACCCAGGGGAGCCACAGCAGGGCGATGGCATAGAACCCCAGGATCTCCACCCAGATGGGGAAGCGCTGGTAGAGCAGGGTGTCGAGGATGTCCTGCGGGCCGTAGAGCGGCAGCATCTCGACGACGGTCAGCACCTTGTACCAGAACAGCACCTCGACCCCGCGCAGCATCAGCTTCAGGCGCCGCCTGGGCCAGTCGGACGCGTCGGTCTTCGGCAGGAAGGCCACCGCCAGGGCGATGCCGAACACCATGATGAACAGCGACGAGGAAAACTTGGTGAGCAGGTGGATCGGCACCATGCCCCACTCCGGGACCTGACCGATGCCCAGCAGCCCGCTCACCGCATGGCTGACGATCATCAGGGCGATGGCGACGCCCCGGGCCAGGTCGATCGCCTCGATGCGTCCCTGCCCCGCCGGGAGGGAGGGGCACTCCCCCAGACGGACCTGGATCGCCCGCCGCGTTCCGTTCCCTTCTGGCATCACTCGCCCTCCAGCCGCTCGACGCTCTCCAGCGTCAGCCGTCGTCCCTCTCGAGGCGAGAAACGGAAGTGACCCTCGACCCGCACGGCCTCACCCAGGTGGGGGGCGATCCGCTCATGGGGAAATATCTCGACCCGGTTGAGGTCCTCGTCCTCGATCCAGTAGTGCAGCGGGTCCTCGAAGTGGCGCACCACGCCCCGGGTGGCGACCCGGCTGTCGTCATGGGCCGCGGGGTTGTTGGCCAGCACCGGCAGGGGCACCTCGGTGGGCGGCGCCTCCCCGCCACAGCCCGTGAGCAGCAGCCCGGCAAGCAGCGTCGCCGCCAGGCCAGCGGCGCTTCTGCGGTACGGTCTCGTCATGTCTCCCCCGCTGGTCGATGGTCGTCCGCCATGGACGACGCCGGCGCCAGTATCGCCGAAGCGCCGCGGCCCCGTCACCGCCAGGGGTATCTCGCCAGGGTTCTTTTCGCCCACGGGGCCTCGGGGTAGGCTGGGCGGATGCTGATCCACCGAGAACCGCCGATGTCGCGATCCCGCTCCTTCCCCGTCCGCTCCCTCTGCGTCGGAACCGCCCTGGCCTGGCTGGCGCCGCTCGCCGCCCTGGCCGATGACTGCCCTGTCCCTGGCCAATGGCAGGTCGCCGGCGGCGAGACGCTGACCACCGCCGGACTGATGGCGGAACTCGCCGGGACCGACGTTGTGCTGCTTGGCGAGCAGCATGACCGCCTCGACCACCACCGCTGGCAGCTCCACACCCTGGCCGCCCTGCATGCCCATCGCCCGGAGATGGTGATCGGCCTGGAGATGCTGCCTCGCGAGGCCCAGCCGGCGCTGGACGCCTGGGTGGCCGGCGAGCTCGACGAGGCGGCCTTCCTCGAGCAGAGCGACTGGCGCCGGGCCTGGGGCTTCGACCCCGACCTCTATCTGCCGATCCTCCACTTCGCACGCATGCAGCGGATCCCGCTGCTGGCGCTCAACGTCACCCCCGAGCTGCGTGGCCGCCTGGCCAGCGAAGGGTGGGCAGCGGTGCCCGAGCAGGAGCGCTTCGGCATCACGCCGCCGGCCCCGGCCCAGCCCGCCTACCGCGCGTCGCTGGCGGCGATCTACGCCGAGCATGCCGACCGCGACCAGGACCCGGCGGACCTCGAGCGCTTCATCGCGGCCCAGCTGGTCTGGGACCGTGCCATGGCCTCCGCCCTGGTCGATGCCGCCGCGGACGGCCCTCTGGTGGCAGGGCTGTTGGGCGAGGGCCACCTGGCCGACGGCGACGGCGTGCCCTACCAGCTCGACGACCTGGGCCTGGGCAACCACCGCAGCCTGCTCCCCTGGACGCCGGGCCCCGACTGCCAGCTGCCTGCGGCGAAGACTGATGCCCGCTATGTGCTGGGCGACGAGTCCGCCTTCCAGCCGCCCGACCCGCCGCGGCTGGGCGTGCTGATCGGCGAGCACGCGGATGGCGTGCTCGTCCAGGGCATCGCGCCCGAGAGCGTGGCCGAGGCGGCCGGCCTTGCCGAGGGGGACGTCATCGTCAGCGCCGCCGGGCTGCCCATGGCGGTACCCGCCGACCTGACCGCCGTGATTGGCCGCCAGGCCCCCGGCACCCTGCTGCCGCTGGAGATTCGTCGCGACGGCGAGCGCCAGGAGGTGCTGGCGCGCTTCCCGCCCGCCGCAAGCTGAGCGCCCGGTGCGGCGAGCCGCTGCCCTCCCTCGGGAACCCCGCCGCCGGGCGGGAACGGCTATGCTGAAGGCATGGAGCGCACCACCAACGCAAGGGAGGCAACCACTGTCGTTCACGGCCCCCGTGGCCGAAGGAGGAAGTGTCATGAGCATGCCCATGACGATACGGGAGTACCTCCGAGCCTGTGACATCGACTTCGAGGAGGTCCCCCACCCGCGCGAGGTGACGACCAGCCGCATCGCCCAGCAGGCCCATATCGCCGGCAACCAGCTGGCCAAGGCGGTCATGCTGCACGGCGACGCGGGTTATCGCCTGGCCGTGGTCCCCAGCACCTGCGACGCCGACCTCGAGCGGCTCTCGGCGCTCTTCCACGAGAAGGTCGAGCTCGCCTCGGAGGACGAGATCAGCGACTGCTTCAAGGACTGCGACCCCGGCGCCACCACCCCGGTGGGTCAGGCCTACGGCCTTCAGGTCTACATCGATGACCTGCTGCGCCACCAGCCCGACATCTACTTCGAGGCCGGTGACCACGAGACCCTGGTGCACATGAGCGGCAGCGAGTTCGACCGCCTGATGACCGCCAGCCCCCACGGCCAGATCAGCCGCCACCACTGAACAGCCCCCCGGAGGGGAGACGGGCCGCGACCGCGAGGATCGCGGCCCGTCGATGTTCTCGCAACCCGAGGCCACGACAGGCATCATGGGCGCCCCTGACCCATCCATCGTCCGCGAGGTTGATCACCGCCGATGAGAATCCTGATTCGTACCTTCTTCCGCGGCCTGCGCCTGGTGCTGGCGCCGGTCATGCTGGTCTCCGAGAAGCTCTCCACCCCCCAGGCCGTCGAGCGCAGTCCCGAGGCACAGGCCCGGGTCGACGAGGCGTGCCGTAACCTGGCGCTCTACCAGTTCCGGACCTGCCCGTTCTGCATCAAGGTGCGCAAGGAGATCGCCCGGCTGGGCCTGCAGATCGAGCTGCGCGATGCCCAGCTCGACCCCGACCACCGCCGCGCGCTTGCCGAGGGCGGCGGGCGGGTCAAGGTGCCCTGCCTGAAGATCGCCCACGACGACGGCCCGGACGAGTGGCTCTACGAGTCAGACGACATCAACGCCTGGCTGCATCGCCGCTTCGCCACGGCCGACGCCCAGGCCGCCTGACCCCGCCGCGCCCGAGAGGGCGCATCGGCGACGCCCGGCGGGCGGGACGGCACTTGCCCTGCGCCGGGTGGCCGCCTACACCTTGAAGATGGACACCCTTCCGGCACGCCCCGCTTCCGGTCGCGGTCCGCTGGCCGTCGTCCGCTTCCTGGGCCTGGTGCTCCTGGGGGCCCTCGTCGGCGCCGTCGCCGCCCTCGCCGCCGTGGCCTTCGTCAGCGCGGTGCTGGTGCTCAATGAGCTGCTGCTGATCTCGCCGCGCAGCCGCATGATGTTCGACCACCCCGGCCTGCTGCTGGCCGCCACGATCGCGGTGCCCGCGCTGGGTGGCCTGGTGGTCGGGCAGTTGCATCGCGCGATCCCCGAACGGCGCCCCCATGCGCCCGCCGATGTGATCGCCGCGGTACAGACCCGTCGCGGCCGGCTGCCGGCCCGGGCCGGGGGAGTCTCGGCGCTGAGCGCGCTGGTCTCGCTTGGCACAGGGGCCTCGGTGGGGCAGTACGGCCCCCTGGTGCACCTGGGCGCCACCCTGGGCTCGCTTGGCGCCCGGCTGCTGCGCCTGGGGCGCTCCGACGACAACATCACCATCGCATGCGGGGTGGCCGCGGCCATCGCCACCGCCTTCAATGCCCCCCTGGCGGGTATCGTCTTCGCCCACGAGGTGGTGCTGCGCCACTACGCGCTGCGCGCCTTCGCCCCGGTGGCAGCGGCGGCGCTCGTCGGCTACGTGATTGCCACCAGCGTGCTCGAGCGCGGCGCCCTCTTCCACGTCGCCGACACCGCCGTGCCTCGCCCCTGGGTGTTCGTGGCCTTCCTCGCCATCGGCGGCCTGGGGGCCCTGGTCGCAGGGGCCTACATGCACGCCATCCTCGGTGTCACGCGCCTGGCCGGCACCCTGCCGCTCGCCCCGCCGCTGCGCCCCGCCCTGGCCGGCGCCCTGCTGGGGATCACCGCCCTCTGGGTCCCTGACATCCTCGGCATGGGCCAGGAGACCCTGCGCTTCGCCACCATTGCCGGCGCCTTCGGCAGCGCCGAACTGCTGCTGGTGCTGGTGCTGAAGATCGCCGCCACGGGGCTCTGCCTGGGCATGGGCTTCAGCGGCGGGGTGTTCAGCCCGGCGCTGGTCATCGGCACCCTCTTCGGCGCCCTCTGCGGGAGCCTGGTCGGCCAAGTCAGCGGTGCGCCTCAGGAGACCTTCGTCTTCTATGCCGTCTGCGGCATGGTGGCGGTGACCTCGCCGGTGATCGGCGCGCCCCTGACCAGCCTGCTGATCGTCTTCGAGCTGACCGGCAGCTATGCACTGACCACCGCCGCCCTGGCCAGCGTGACCCTGGCCAGCCCCATCGCCGCCCAGCTCTTCGGCCGCTCGCTGTTCGACATCCAGCTCGAGCGCCGCGGCCTGGACCTCTCCGCCGGGCGCGGGCGAGCCGTGCTGCGCACCACCCCGGTGACCGAGTACCTGACCGACGACTGCGTGACCCTTCACCCGCGGACCCCGGTGGCCGAGGCGGTGACCGCCCTCTGCAGAGCCCGCCATGGCGAGGGCTACCTGGTCGATGGCCGGGGACGCTACCTGGGCTGCGTGGGCCTGGCCGACCTGGAGGCCGCGCGGGAGGCGGTGACGGGGCCGGCGCGGGTCGGCGAGGTGGCAACCCTGGCGCGACCGGTACTGCAGCCGGACACCTCGCTGTGGGACGCCATGGCCGAGCTGCAGGACGTCACCGGCGAGGCCCTGCCGGTGGTCGACCCCGCCGCGGATGACGCCTTCCGGGGGGTGGTCTTTGAATCGAGCATCGCCCGCGCCTACCTGGCCCACAGCGACGAACTGAGACGGGAGGAACATGGCACGGGGTGAGCGCAGCGGGTGGTTGGCGAGCGCACCGAAGTTGACGCTACTGGGGCTGGCGCTGTTCGCCGCCGTACCCGGACAGGCGGACGACGACACCCTCACCGTGCTGAGCTGGGGCGGGGCCTACGAGCGCGCCCAGCAGGCCGCCCTCTTCGCCCCCTACACCGCCGCCACGGGCACGCGCATCGAGGTGGGCCAGTACGACGGGGGGCTCGAAGGCCTCCGCCGCGCCATGGCCGAGGGGGAGGTGCCCTGGGACCTGATCGACATGACCCGCAGCGAGGCCATGGCCGCCTGTGCAGAGGGGATGCTCGAGCCGCTCTCGCCCGCGCTGCTGGCGCCGGCCCCGGACGGCACGCCGCCGGAGGAGGACTTCCTCCCGGATGCCTTCGGGCGCTGCGCCATCACCCACAGCATCTTCGCCACCGTGGTCGCCTACCGCCCCGATGCCTTCCCCGGCAAGCGCCCCGACAGCATCGCGGACCTGTTCGACCAGCAGCGCTTCCCCGGGCCCCGGGCGCTGCAGCGCACCCCGGCGGTCAATCTGGAATGGGCGCTGCTCTCCTATCGCGTGCCTCACGAGGAGCTCTACGGCCTGCTGAGCACCCGGCGCGGCCTGGACCTGGCGCTGGCGCGCCTCGACGAGTTGGAGGAGATCCGCTGGTGGGAGGCCGGCGACGCCCCGCCGCGGCTGCTGGCCGAGGGCGAGGTGGTGATGGCCTCGGGCTACAACGGCCGCTTCTTCGATGCCATGGTCAACCGCGGGGCACCCATCGAGATCCTCTGGGACGGCCAGGTCCAGGAGCACGAGACCTGGGCGATCCCCCGCGGCGCCCCGCATCCCGAGGCGGCCCGCGACTTCCTGCGCTTCGCCACCACCACCGAGCGCCTCGCCGACCTGGCGCGCCACATTCCCTATGGCCCGGCCCGTCGCTCGGCGGCGGTCCTTGTCACTACCCACCCCGACAGCGGCGTGGACATGCGCCTGCACATTCCCACCCATCCGCTGAATGCCGAACGCGCCCTGGCCAAGGACGAAGCGTGGTATGCCCGCACCCTGGGGCGCATCCACGACTACTTCCGGACCTGGCTGGCCAGGCGGGAGGAGGAGTGACGCCCTCCGATCACCTCACTCGTCGAGGGTCTCCCCCGTGCCGCCCATCTCGGCAGGCACGTCGCGCATCTTGGGCAGGCCATCGGCAATGCGCAGCACCGACTCCTGATAGTGGACATGCAGGGCCGGTTCGAAGGTCAGGTCGGGGAGGATCGCCGCATAGACATCGACCAGCCCCATACCGGGATGCTCGGTCAGCACATGCCCGCCGCAGCTTCGGCACCACTGGCGCAGGCTGGCCGGCGTCCTGTGGTAGCTGCCCAGCGTGTCGGCCCCCTGCACCACGTCCACCGCCGCCGGCTTCCACAGCGTGAAGGCGTTCACCGGGCCCGCCGACCAGTGGCGGCAGTCCTCGCAGTGGCAGTAGCCCATGGCCTCCGGCTCGCCGGACACCCTCAGCTGGACGGCACCGCAGAAGCAGGCGCCGTGATAGGTCTTGGCATCGCTCATTTCGCACCTCCCGGGCGGGTTCCTCCGAACAAGGGAAACAGCTGAAGTGTAGAAGCTCCCTCTCTAGCTCCGCGAGGCCCGCAGCAGCAGGTTGCGCGGCGTGAGACGCCGATCGCAGAAGGTGCCGAGCTCGACCCTGAAGCCCGCCTCCTCGAGGCGGCGCTGGCGGTCCAGCACCAGCCACACCTCCAGCGGGCGCCGGAAGAGGTGGCGGACCAGCTCCAGCCGGGTGACCTCGGCCTGGCGGCGCTGGCCTTCCTGCTCGAAGGCGCGCCAGTCGATGCCCGCCGGCAGGGCCAGCCCCTTGCGCTCGGCCGCCCAGCGGCAGAAGCCGGCGAAGCTCTCGGGCATCCGGCCATAGGCGAGGCTCGGCACCGGCAGGTAGGCATCCCGGCCCCGTACCTGGCGCTGCAGGGCATCGAAGCCCAGCCGCCAGGCATTGGCCCGCTCGCGATGGCGGCGCACGTAGCGCGGGGCGGTCACGGTCTCCTGCACCGCCATGGCCAGGTCCTCCCGGGAGAGCGACAAGCCATGGGCGACGGCCAGCTCGCGTCCCCGCCGCGAGAACGGCCGATAGTGCGCCCAGGCGGTGCGATGATAGCAGCAGGGCGCCAGGGTCACGGCGCTGCCCTGCTCGGCGGCCAGCTCGATCAGCCGCCCGTGCAGGTCACCGCAGGCATGCAGGGCCGCCACCTGGGTGTCCGCCGTGAGCCAGCGGGCGGCATCGGGTGCCAGCACGTCCTGCCGTGCCAGCTGCACCCGGGCCCCCTGTCGCTCGGCCAGCGCCTGACCGTCGTGGCAGAGCGCGGCCTGCCACTCCAGGCCGGTGACCTCGCGGTCGAGATGGCGGGACAGGGTGCGGGACAGGTGGCCCTTGCCCGCGCACCATTCCAGCAGCGAGGCCCTTGGCAGTGCAGCCATCCGGGGCACGAAGGCCGCGACCTGCTGCCACTTGCGCCCACCCATGTGCTCGGCCCACTGCGCCGACAGGCAGGGCCCTTCGCCGGGCAGTTCGGGGAGCTCGACCAGGGCCGCGAGCTCTGCCACCGGCAGGCGCTCGGCCAGGGGGGAGGCGGTGAAGGGGTCGGCCTGCAGCCGCACGCACTCGGCGTCATCGAGTGAGCGCAGGCTGTCGACGAGGTCGGGATGCGCCTCGGCCCAGGGAGGCCGGCGATGCTGGAACGGCATGGGCCGCCACAGCGGCTGCCACTCGGCCAGCAGCGCGGTCAACCGTGCGAAGCGCTCGGCATGGTAGGGGGAATCGGGCATGGCGTGTCAATCTCGGAACAGGGGCGCATTGTAGGGGCTTCGCGGCCGGCTTGCATGGCCGGGCCCCAGGCGACAGAGTGCAGGGTGCATCCTCCGAGCGTCCTCGAACCCGACCGCCCACCTGCCTGGAGCCCCGCCGATGCCCGCCTCTCCCGATGCCTCCCCCCGCAGCGTGCTGGTCACCGGCTGCTCCAGCGGTATCGGCCATGCCGCTGCCCATGCCCTGGCCGGACGCGGCTGGCGGGTCTTCGCCACTGCCCGACGCGAGACGGACCTGGCCAGGCTGCGCGACGCGGGCCTCGAGGCCGTGGCGCTGGACCTGGACGACAGCGCCTCGATCGACGCCTGCGTTGCGCAGGTGCTGGAAGCGACCGGCGGACGGCTCGATGCGCTGTTCAACAACGCCGCCTACGGCCAGCCCGGGGCCGTGGAGGATCTCGGCCGCGAGGTGCTGCGTGCCCAGCTGGAGACCAATCTGCTCGGCACGCATGAACTCACCTGCCGGGTGCTGCCGGCGATGCGCCGCCAGGGACACGGGCGCATCGTGCAGAACAGCTCGGTGCTGGGCCTGGCCGCCCTGCCCTATCGTGGCGCCTACGTCTGCTCCAAGTTCGCCCTGGAGGGGCTGACCGACACCCTGCGTCTGGAGCTGACCGGCAGCGGCATCCACGTCAGCCTGATCGAGCCGGGGCCCATCACCAGCCGCTTTCGCGAGAATGCCTACCGCGCCTTCAAGGCGCATATCGACACCGCCCACAGCGCCCATGCCGACACCTATCGCGCCGTCGAGGCGCGGCTCGCCGGCGACGACGGCGGCGGGCGCTTCACCCTCGGCGCCGAGGCGGTGGTCGACAAGCTGGTGCATGCCCTGGAGAGCTCGCGTCCCAGGGCGCGCTACTATGTGACCCTGCCGACCCACCTGTTCGGCACCCTGAGGCGCCTGCTCGGCACCCGGGCCCTGGATCGGGTGCTGCTGCGCTCGACCCGCGACGAGCGCCAGCCCTGAGGGCACGTCGAACTGTACGAACCCGGTAGCCAGCCACAGAAGTAACGACTTCCCCCTGGGAGCGCACGGTCCAGCGTTCCGGCTTGCGGCGCGATGGAGCTGGGTGCTCTTTGCCGGGGAGACCTTCGCCTCTTCAGATGGTATTGCGCAGCCCCAGCTCGTAGGGATGCGGGTCCAGGTAGGTCTGCTCGCGGACATAGTCAGAGCCGTGGCGCTTCACGTAGTGGTTGAGCAGGCGGATCGGCACCACCAGGTGCACGTGCCCCAGGCGATAGTCCTCGATGGCCGCCAGCAGGTCCTGGCGGGTCTCGCCGTCCACCGCCTCCCTGAGGTAGCCCAGCACGTGCATCAGCGCATTGGCGTGGGTCTTGCGGGTCGCCGGCCGGCCCAACGACGCCATGAAGCGCTGCAGGTAGTGGGCCATGGCCTCCTCCAGCGGGAGCTTGCTCGACTCGGCCAGGTAACGCCCCAGTTCGCGATAGGCCTCCACGTGATGGGCCATCAGCAGGTACTTCTGGCGGCTGTGGAACTGCAGCAGGGCATGATAGCTGGGGGCGGCCTCCACTCGACGCTTCCAGTCATCGAAGGCGTAGACCCGGGTGATGAAGTTCTCGCGCAGCACCGGGTCATTCATGCGCGCCTCTTCTTCCAGCGGCAGCTCCGGGAAGTGGCGGCGCAGGGCGCGCACGAAGGCGCCCGAGTCGGCATGGCTGGGCATGCCGTTGGGGTGGTAGACCTTGACCCGCTCCAGCCCGCAGCTCGGCGACCCCTTCATCAGGATGAACCCGCGCAGGTGGCGGTGGCTGGCGGCAAAATCCGCGCTGACCTCACCCAGCCGCTCGGTGACATCGAGGCCGGGATCCCGGGTTCCCTGCACGCGGGGCTCCTCGCCCTGTAGCCCGACCAGCCGGATGGGATCGCGGGGCACGCCGAGACCGGCCTCGAGCTCGGGGCAGAAGGGCTCGAAGGCGAAGCGGTCCTGGAGGACCTCCAGGCAGTAGCGGGAACGCTTGTGCCCGCCGTTGTAGCGCACCTGCTCGCCCATCAGGCAGGCGCTGATACCCACCGGAATCAAGTCACCGCTGGCCGCCTGATCCGCCATTGCCGCTCGCCTCCTCTCAGACATGCATCCCTCGCCGTGCATCGCTTGCCGGGTGCTCCCCCCGGCACACCCAATCGGGCAGCGCCATTGTGGCACAGCCGTAGCGTAGTGCCAGTCCCGGCGACTAGCGTTCCAGGCCCAGGCGCCGGTGCCACTCGGCGAGGCTCTCCTCGGGATAGCCGGCGAAGCACCTGTCGTTGTCGTGAGCCTCGACCTCGACCCAGGTGGCCTTGCTGTCGAGCAGCAGGTGGACCCGCTCGGGCGGGACCGGCAACTCGCTGTCGATCGCCGAGGCGAAGGGATGCACCAGCTCGGGCCAGCCGGGGTCGAAGACCCACAGCGCGCTGGCACAGCGACCGCAGAAGTGGCGCTCGCCCGGGCTCTCCTCGCCGTCGATCACGGCATGGTTGACCCGCATATGCTCGGCGCCCACTACCTCGAGGGTCTCGGCGCGGGCCCCCAGGTTGATGGCGTAGCCGCCACCGCCGGCGGTCTTGCGGCAGATCGAGCAGTAACAGCGCTGATAGGGATAGGGGTGGGGTGAGTCGACGCGAAAGTGCACCGCGCCGCAGTGGCAGGAACCTTCGAGCAGCATGACGATACCTCGCTTGAGAACACGGGCATGTGGGCCATCGGCCTCCGGCAGGACCGGGCACGCCCGGTGAGCGTCGAAGGGTAGGCCCCTGGTTGACGGTTCACCCGAGGCGTGGCGGGGAGGATGCTTGCCAAGCCGGACCCAGCCCCTCAGGATGACCATCCTGACCGATTGGTGCAACGCAGTAGCGGCAGCGAATGACACGATAACGCCAGGACAGGGACGACCGCATGGACCTGAACAACCGCGACCTCGCCCTGCAGGCGATCCTGCTGATCCTGCTGGCCGGCAGCCTGCTGATGGGCCTTGGCGGCCTGCTGCTCGACCTCTTTCCGCGGTTCCCCATGCCGCCGCAGCTGGACATCAGTCTGGACGGCTCGCTCGCCATCCTGATGATCGGGGGCGGACTGACCGGCGTGGTGCGCGGCAACCGCTGCTGCCGGGTCGCGGCGTTGCTGGGCATGTTGGCCCTCGGCGGCTACAGCCTGGGGCACAACCTCCTGGCGGGAGCCGAGGACGACGGCCTCTCCTGGCTGACCGGCCGGCGACGGCTGCACACGACCCCGGCACTGCTGACCCTCCTGGTGGCGCTGTGCTGCGCGGTAGGGATCGCAAGTGAGTGGCGGCGTCGCGTCTGGCGCACGGCCGGCGGACTGGCCCTGGTGCTCGGCCTGCTGGGGGTGGCGGCCCTGCTGGGCCCCGGCACGCCCCCCCTGCTCGCCTGGCTGGCCCACGACTTCACTATGCTGGGGGCCCTGTTCAGCGTAGTGCTGGGGGCCGGCATGCTGATCATCGCCGACCACCGCAGCCGTCCCATCCTGGCCCTGCCACGCCACGCCGTCACCGTCGGCGTGACCGGCGTCGTCCTGAGCATGGCCCTGTGGCTGCTGGGCAGCTGGACCCAGCACAACGAGCAGCTGGCCAGCGCCGAGAAGCTGGCCGGCAACCTGGCGATGAACCTCGAGGAGGTCACCCGCTCGCGAGCCGAGCTCATCCAGCGCATGGCCAAGCGCTGGCAGGCGGCCGGCGGCCTGCCCGAGACGCAGGTCCGCGAGGAGGAGGCGCGCAACTACTTCAAGGACGAGGCAAGCCTGCAGGCCCTGGCGTTCCTCGACGGCGAGAAGCAGTCGCTGTGGCGCCGCGGCCGGCACCCCGGAGCCCTGCTGTGGCTGATGGACCGGCTGGTGGAGCCGGAGACCCTGGCCTGGCTGCGCGAGGTCGAGCGCCAGGGCAGCGAGATGGCCTGGCGCTTCCCCGACCCCGCACGGCCTCGGATGGTGACACTGGCCGTGCGCGCCAGCGGCAACAGCGACCAGCTGATGCTGGCGGTCCTCGACCTCGACGTGCTGATCCACGAGACGATGCGTCGCAACACCGGCGACTTCCGGGTCACCATCGCCGGCGCCGGGCAGCCAATCAGCGTGCTGCCGCCCCCGTCGCCGAACGATGGCTGGTACGCCCTGGCCACCGCCCAGGCACGACTGTCCGAGGGTCCCCGGCTGACCCTGACCACGGCCGCCACACCCCCGCTGTTCGCCTCGCTGCATGGCATCCTGCCCCTCGGGGCAGGTCTGGTAGGGCTCCTGCTCACCTACCAGCTGATCATCGGCCGCTCGCTGGTGGCAATCCGCGACGAGCAGGCCCGCGCCCTGAGCACCAGCGAACAGCGCTTCCGGTCGCTGTTCACACAGCACCCGGATGCGGTGTTCGCCATGGACCGCCGCGGGACCTATCGCAGCCTGAACCCCATGACCCAGGCCATCATCGGGATGGGGGAGCGCGACTGGCGAGGCCTGACCTTCCGGGACATCGTGCACGAGGACTCGACGTCTTCCATCGACCTGCAGCGCGTGGAGGCCGGCTTCCAGACGGCCGCCAGCGGCCGGCCGCACAGCCTGACCATGCGCTACCACCGCCAGGACGCCCCGCCCCAGGACCTGGAGGTGACCTTCCTGCCGATCCTGGTGAACGGGCAGGTCGACGGCGTCTTCGGGATCGCCAAGAACATCAGCGAGCGCATTGCCGCCGCCGAGCGCCAGCGCATCCTGGAACGCAGCCTGGAGGCCAGCAGCAACGCCGTGGTCATCACCGACGCCCGGCAGCCGGGCCACCCGGCGGTCTACGTCAACCCCGCCTTCACCCGCATCACCGGCTACCTGGCCCGGGACGTACTGGGCCACTCGCCACGCTTCCTGGGAGGACCGGACACCGACGACCGGGATGTCGCGCAGATCCGCGCCGCGCTGGCCGAGGGTCGCACCCTCTCGATCACGTTGCGTGCCCACCGCCGCGACGGCTCGCCGTTCTGGAATCAGGTCTTCCTATCGCCGGTTCATGATGACGACGGCGTGGTGACCCACTTCGTGGCCATCATGAACGACATCTCCGAGCGCAAGGAGCAGGAGAACCAGCTGGCCTACCAGGCCACCCACGACGCCCTCACGGGGCTCGCCAATCGCGCCCTGTTCGGCGACCGCCTGGTCCACGACGTCGCCCTGGCCCGGCGCCATGCGCAGATCCTGGCGGTGCTGTTCATCGACCTGGACGAGTTCAAGCCGATCAACGACACCCTGGGTCACAAGGTGGGTGACCAGTTGCTGATCAGTGTCGCCCGGCGCCTGGCCACGGGACTGCGCGTCAGCGACACCCTGGCCCGCTTCGGCGGCGACGAGTTCGTGCTGCTGCTGCCGGACCTCGACCATCCCGGCGAGGCCGAGGAGGTGGCCGAACGCCTGCTGCTTCAGCTGAGCCGCCCCCACAAGGTCAACGGCCACGAGCTGCATATCTCGGCGAGCATCGGTATCGCCCTCAACGACGAACCCCGGCAGGACCCCGAGAAGCTCCTGCAGCATGCCGACATGGCCATGTACAAGGCCAAGCAGCAGGGGCGCAACGCCTTCCAGTGCTATACCGGCGATCTGGACAGCAAGCTCTCCCTGCGGGTGATGCTGCGCAACGAGTTGCAGGAGGCCATCGATCACGACCAGCTGGTGCTGCACTATCAGCCGCTGCTCGATGCCGCCGGTCGCGTCGACGGTCTGGAGGCGCTGGTGCGCTGGCGCCACCCCGTCAAGGGGTTCATCTCCCCCGCCGACTTCATCCCGCTCTCCGAGGAGACTGGCCAGATCATTCCGCTGAGCCGCTGGGTGATGGCGCAGGCCTGCCGCGACGCCCGAACCCTTGTCGACCAGGGGCTGCTCGCGGGACGCATGGCCGTCAATCTCTCGCCGATGCAGTTCCACCGGCCGAGCTTCCTGGCCACCCTGAGGGGGGTCCTGGACGAGACCGGCCTGCCGGCCTCGCATCTGGAGCTGGAGCTCACGGAGGGCATCCTGATGCGCGATACCGAGGGCGCCATCGACATCCTCAATGCCCTGAACGGCATGGGTATCAGCACCGCCATCGACGACTTCGGCACCGGCTTCTCGAGCCTGGGCTACCTGCGCACGCTGCCCATCGACAAGATCAAGATCGACCGGACCTTCGTCAAGCACGTGACCGAAAGCGACAAGGATGCCGCCATCTGCCAGGGGGTCATCACCCTGGCCCGCGAGCTCGACCTGAGGGTGGTAGCCGAGGGGATCGAGACCCACGACCAGCACGACTACCTGAGGCATCACGGCTGCGAGGTCTTCCAGGGCTACCTGTTCGCCCGGCCGATGCCCCTGGATGCGCTGGTCGAGTGGCTGGAGGCACGTCCGCGGCCGTGAGGGGCATCGCGCTGTTTCACACGCCTCGGGGTTGATTGATGCCGGTCAAGGGGGAACGCCCCTGGCGGACTATGCTGGAGGACAGGTCACCACCGCGGACTCGGCGCCACGGTGATCAGGCATAACGCGCCAGCAATGTGAATCCACAGGAGATGCCTCATGAACCTTCGCAAGCAGTCGCTCGCCATCGGACTGGCCATGGCCGTGGGGACAGGCGCCAGCGGCACCGCCCTCGCCCAGGGGATGATGGACAACGACCAGGACGGCCAGGGCTATGGCCAAGGCCAGGGCCAGATGGGTCCCGGCATGATGGGACCGGGCTACGGTCAGGGCCAAGGCCAGATGGGTCCCGGCATGATGGGACCGGGCTACGGTCAGGGCCAGGGCCAGATGGGCCCCGGCATGATGGGTCCGGGCTACGGTCAGGGTCAGGGCCAGATGGGCCCCGGCATGATGGGTCCGGGCTACGGTCAGGGTCAGGGCCAGATGGGCCCCGGCATGATGGGGCCGGGCTACGGTCAGGGTCAGGGCCAGATGGGCCCCGGCATGATGGGTCCGGGCTATGGTCAGGGCCAGGGCCAGATGGGCCCCGGCATGATGGGACCGGGCTATGGTCAGGGTCAGGGCCAGATGGGCCCCGGCATGATGGGGCCGGGCTATGGTCAGGGTCAGGGCCGGATAGGCCCCGGCATGATGATGGGTCCGGGCTATGGTCAGGGTCAGGGCCAGATGGGCCCCGGCATGATGGGGCCGGGCTACGGTCAGGGTCAGGGCCAGATGGGCCCCGGCATGATGATGGGACCGGGCTATGGTCAGGGTCAGGGCCAGATGGGCCCCGGCATGATGATGGGTCCGGGCCAGATGGGACCCGGCATGATGGGATTCGGACAGGGGGGCTTGTATCAGCTGTTCGATGAGGAGCAGCGCAGCGCCGCACGCGAACTGATGCAGGAACAGCGTCCCGCCCGGGTCGAACGCATGAACCGGATGATGGAGTTGCGCGAGGAGATGTTCAGCTTGATGCAACAGGAGCGCCCCGATCCCGACGAGGTGCAGACGCTGCATACCCGCATGGCCGAGTTGCAGGGCGAGATGATGGCCGATCAGCTGCGCCTGCATCACCAGATGCAGGACCTGCTCACCGACGAGCAGCGTCAGCAGCTGCGGGAGGCCATGCCCTACCGCCGGTAACGCCCAGTCCGAGGCGACAGCCGGCCGTGAATGCGCCGTCGTGAAAGGGAGCCGGGGGCGCGCTCGGGTATCACGAGCCAACTGGCCGCTTTCCGCCGGGAACGGCAGGAGAGCGGCGAGCCCCGAAGGACAGGCCGCTGATCAAGGGGCCTGAGCCCGCCAGGATTCATGACACGGCATCGGGAATGCGATGGTGGCGATGGACGCTTGTTGGTATCGTCTGCGCGCCAATCATCCACCCGGAGTCACCATGTCACAGAAGATCTACTGCATCGCCAGCTTCAAGCCCAAGCCCGGCCGGGAGGCTGCCGTCTTCGAGGCACTGCAGGCCCTCGAGCCGAATGCCCACCGCGAGGACGCCTGCCTGCAGTACACCGTGACTCGCCACATCGACAACCCCTTTGCCCAGGGTACCGGCTATCCCATCGTCTTCCACGAGATCTGGGCCAACCGAGCGGCCTTCGAGGCGCACTGCCAGCGTCGTGAGATACGTGAGTTCTTTGCCCGCCAGGTCGAGGACCCGAACGGCGACATCGAGGATGCCAACGTCTGCGTCTATAGCGACGAACCGGCTGATTTCGACGCTCCCGCGCTATGAAGGGCGTCAGCTCGCGGCGAGAGGGCCGAGCAACCTCTCGGACTGGCTTGCACCGCCTAGCCGCTTCAGCCCGGCCCACAGGGTCACCTGGTTGGCGGTGAGCACCACGCGGCCGGCCTCGCGGCTCAGGGCCTCGCGCAGGAACAGCGAGTTGACCGCCGTATCGGGCACCAGCAGCGGCCGCGAGGCGTCGGGGTAGCGGGCGCAGAAGCGACACACCTCAGCCAGGATGTCGGCGCGGTGGGAATCGGCAGCATAGGGGCAGTCCAGTGTCTTGTCGTTGACCACGCTGACGCCTCCCTCACGCAGGAAGCTCACCAGCCGCAGGGTCACCTCGTCCGGATAGGGGCTGAGCAGGTCCACCCGGGTGTGGCCGAGGGCGGCCAGCGCTTCATGGAAGGCCAGCGCCGTGCTGGTAACCGGCACGCCCAGCCGGGACGCCAGGGCCGCACTCTGTTCCCTGGCCCAATCGAGCCCGCCGATGAAGCTGGCGCTGGTGCAGGCCCATACCACGGCCTTGGCACCGCTCTCCTCCACCAGGGTCCGGCCCACCGGCGCCAGCCGCTCCACCTCGCCGAGCGCCAGCAACGCCGTCAGCGCATGGTGGCCGTCGCTCGCCACCTTGCCCACCTGGATCCGCGGCAGCCCGCTTACCTCGTCGCCGAGGGTATACCACTCGTAGTCATCCGGTCCGTCGTCGGGCAGCAGGATGCCCAGGCAGGATTCTGGCGACATGCGATGACCTCCCGGTCTGGCTGTTGACGTTGCACAACTGGTCAAGCCTAGGCTATCGCAGTTCCCCCAGCGCCTGGCAATGCCCCTTAAGGCTCACGGCGGTCACGCTCAGAGGAACTCACGTGTGGCCTCCAGTACCCGGCCGTCGACCGTGCGCTGCAGCTTGTCCTCGATCTCGCTGCACAGCGACTCCACGTCCCGCGAGGTGGAGCCCACCACCACGAAGGTCCACTCGCTGGCCTCGTGGCGGTCAAGGTCGCCGCTCTCGCAGACCGCAATCGACGGATGGCGTCCGAATCGCTCGTGCAGGCCGCCCATGCGCTGGCGCTTCTCCTTCAGCGAGCGGCACCCCGGCAGGGCGATCCTGAGGGTGAGGACGGCGATATGCATAAAGGACTCCTCTGGCCTGCAGGGGCATCTTCCCGGGGAGACGCCTGGCACACCGGGCGTCTACCCAGACTGAGGGCAGCATAGTAGTCTTTTCCCGTCGCCGGCCCCGACGGGGGGACGATCACGCCAGGAGACCCCATGATCCGCCTCCATCACTGTGTCAGCGCCCGCTCCTTCCGCCCCCTCTGGATGCTCGAGGAACTGGGGTTGCCCTATGAGCTGATCCTGCACGACTTCCCGCCGCGGGTGCACGACGAGGCCTTCCTGGCGATCAATCCGCTGGGCACCGTGCCCGCCTTCCTGGACGGCGAGGTGTGCATGACCGAGTCGGCGGCCATCTGCCAGTATCTCGCCGCCCGCCATCCCGAGGCCGGCCTGGACGTGACCTGCCAGGATCCCGCCTATGGCGACTACCTCAACTTCCTGCACTTCGGCGAGGCGACCCTGACCTTCCCGCAGACCCTGGTGCTGCGCTACGGCCAGTTCGAGCCCCCGGAGCGCCGCCTGCCCCAAGTGGTGGAGGACTACAGCCGGTGGTTCCTGTCCCGGCTGCGGACCCTGGAGCCCCGGCTCGCGACACGGCGCTGGCTCTGTGCCGAGCGCTTCACCGCCGCCGACGTCTCGGTGGGCTACGCCCTGCTGCTGGCCAGCCACCTGGGGCTGGAGGAACGCTTCAAGCCGAATGTGCGCGACTACTGGGCGCGCCTCCAGGCACGCGAGGCCTTCCGGCGTACCCTGGAGGCCCAGCATGACGCCGCCGTGGCCCAGGGCGTCTCGCCGACGGCGGCCATGGCTCTCCGCTGACCGGTAAGCCACCGGCAGGCTAGACCTTCCAGGGAATCGGCGGCGGCATCAGCCGCTCGCCGTCATACTCGGGGACGCTGCCGAAGCGCTCGCCGCCGGCTTCCCATTCGCGCTGGGCCTCGGCGATCTCGGCCCTGCTGTGGCCGACGAAGTTCCACCAGATCACCACCTCCTCGCCGAGCGGTTCGCCACCCAGCAGCAGCGCCCTGGCGCCCGTCGGCAGCGTCAGCTCCAGCGTCTCCCGTCCACGCCCCAGGTAGGCCAGCTCGTCGGCGGCGAACGTCTCGCCGTCCAGCGTCACCTCCCCTTCCAATGGCAGCACGGCATATTCGAACGCGTGGCGCAGCCCCAATCGCAGGGTGGCCGCCGCCTCGGCGGCGAGGTCCAGCCCCACCAGCGGCGAGAAGGACAGCGTGGGGGCCCGGCGCCCGGCGAACTCCCCGACCAGCAGGGTCAAGGCCACGCCCTGGTCACGCCACACCGGCAACTCGGGGTAATGGTCGAAGCGCGGCGTCGTGTGACGCTGGGCGAAGGGCAGCGCGATCCACAGCTGGGCGGCATGCAGTTGCGGATCCTCCAGCAACGACTCCTCGGTATGGCTGATGCCGCGCCCCGCCGTCATCAGGTTGACCTGCCCCGGGCGGATCACCTGCTCGCTACCCAGGCTGTCGCGATGCAGCACACGCCCCGCGATCATCCAGGTAAAGGTCTGCAGGCCGATATGCGGATGCGGCCCCACGCGCATGCCGCGGCTTTCGCCCTTGAACACCACCGGCCCAGCGTGGTCGAGGAAGCACCAGCCGCCCACCAGGCGCCGTTGCCGCGACGGCAGTACCCGGTGGATCGGGATGCCGCCGACCTCGGCGCGGCGCGATGACACATGCTGCAGTTCTCGCCGCCCCTCGACCACGGGGCAGTCCAGCGAGGATGACGGGGTCGCATCCTTGATCATGTTGCTCATGGGAAGGTCCTCCGGGCCCAGCGACGACGCTGATGGCAGTATGGCACTGGCATGCCCGGGACGCCCCGGGCGAACAACGGCGACGGCATGGCATCGAGCCAGGGGCCGAGGGTATCCTCCCGACAGGCACATGACAGCATTCCGGAGCCGGCCCGCATGCACACTCCCGCCCTCGCCATCACCCGCACGCCCCTGGTCGCCGTCTACGGCACCCTGAAGCGCGGGCTGCGCAACCACCACTGGCTGGAAGGCGCCCACTTCCTGGGGGCGGACGTCCTCACCTCGGCGACCCTCTACGACCTCGGGCCCTATCCCGCGGCCAAGCCCGAGGCCTCGCGGGGCATCGAGGTGGAGGTGTTCGAGGTCAGCGCTCGGCTGCTGGCCGGGCTGGATCGGCTCGAGGACTATCGGGTGCGGACGCCGAAGCATGGCGACTACGAGCGCGTCATCCAGGCCACCGCCTTCGGCCCCGCCTGGCTCTACCTCTACAACCGCGAGGTGGCCGGCTGCCCGGTGATCCGCGAAGGGGCCTGGCGGCCCCGATAGTCCTGCGGCTGTGGTATAAACGCGGACGCTAAGGAACCCCACCCGGAATGTCACCAAGGAGACGGCCATGGTCCGCTTCATGCTCTACCTCGCCGCGCTGGCCGGCCTGGCCTATGGCGGGCTCTACTTCTACTACGACGTGGAGGTCAAGCGCGCCCTCGACCAGCGCCTCGACGACCTCGGCCTCACCGCCGTGGAGGTCAGGCGCGTCGACTTCGCGCCCATGGCGCCCCTGGCCAGCGACAGCCGTGTCAGCGCCGAGGTGACCTACGGCGGCGCCGAGGCGAGCCTCGACATCCGCGTCATCGGCCATCCGGTGTTCTCCGACGAGACCCGCCTGGAGCTCGACAGCCTGCAGGCCCTGCGGCTGACCCTCGGCTCCGGCGGCTGATACGGCAGCTCTCGGCCCGACCGACGCCCGCTGCGTGGGACTCCCTTGTTGTGAAGCATTAGTGCGCATACGCTATACGCATATCCCTTCGCAACGGGAGACTGCACCATGTCGCCACTCTTCGATGTCACAGCACCCAAGAAACCCACCAATGTCAGCATCAACAGCGACCTGCTCCAACGCGCGAGGCGCCTGGGGATCAACCTCTCTGCCACCTTCGAGAGCGCACTGACCGAGCGGGTGCGTACCGCGCAGCAGGAGCAGTGGCGGCGGGAAAATGTAGCTGCCATCCGAGCCTACAATCGCACCGTGGAGGAGCACGGCACCTTCGGTGATGGCGAACGGCAGTTCTGATGGCCCAGTTCAACGCCTACGAAAACAGAAACCCGGCCTCGCGCGAACGCTATCCCTACCTGCTTGATATCCAGAGCGACCTGCTCGAAGAGCTATGCACGACTGTTGTCGTACCACTCTGCCCTGCCACTCAAGCCGAAAGCGTGCGAATGACCTACCTGAATCCCATCATCGAGATCGATGGTGAACGCTACATCGCCTTGACGCAGGAACTCGCCGGAATTGAAAGGAAGCGTCTCGGCAGAGCCGTGCATGACCTTGGCATGAATCGCGACCGGATCATGGCCGCTATCGACTTCCTGATGACCGGCATCTGATTCAACCTGCGGCCACCTATTATGGCGGCCTACCGATCCAGCCCCAGATACTTGATCCGGCGATACAGCGCCAGAAGAGTCCCACCGCCAAGCATCATGCCAAGGCCCGCCGCCACCACGAAAAGGGCGTCGTAGGCGACGGCGCCTGCAGCCGAGTAGGCCGCCACCAGCATGCCGACGTGGCGCACCACCAGGGTGAAACCGATCAGGAAGGTGCCGGCACGCACCAGGTCGTCATCCTTGACCCGCCCTGCCTCCTCTACCTCACCATGCAGCTTGCCAGCCAGCCGGCCGGCGAAGCACCAGAGCAGCACCCCGCCCACCATCGGCACCGCCACCGTGGCAACCAGCACCGGCAGCAGTTCACCGTACCAGCGCTCGCCGACATTTGGGCCGAGCAGCGCCGGCAGCAACGAGAACAGCGTGTTCAGGAAGAGATAGAGACCCAGCAGCCGGATCAGCAGGATGGAGAAGGGCTTCATGGGGCCTCCGGTAATTAGGCAGTCAGCCTGGCAGGTGCAACGTTCCTCTTCCCACGATCACTGCCTGTCCCGCAATGCGGATCGCAAGGTCGTCTTCGGTGCGCTCAACCTCGGCAAGGATGCGGCTTGGGCGACCCATCTCGATACCCTGTTCGATCCGCCAGTGCCATCGACCAACTCCCTTCTTCTGCGCCAGATGCCCCGTCAGGGCCGCGGCAGCACTGCCGGTCGCCGGGTCTTCGCGCACACCACCCTGGGTGGACAACATCCTGGCTCTCACGATTTCTGTTGCATCAGCCTGATTACCGGCCACATAGAGATAGATCTGATCCTGGCCGCTGGGTGACACCCATTCCGTCCAGGCACTCGGCGATGGCCGTGCCCTCTCGAGGGCTTCCAACGAATCGAGCTCGACCAGGTGATAGGGCACCCCGCAGGAGGCAAGCACCGGCTCGGGTTTGCCTCCAGCCCCAGCAGCTCAGCGGCGGCGGCCTGGTTCAAGGTGCTGGCCAGAATGCTGACCGCCTCTGCCGTGGTAAAACGGGCCAGTTCGTGCTCGATCTCCAAGACCAGGGGGCCGATGCCGGCCTCGAGAACCAGAGGATGGTCAGGCTCTGCCATGCCCAGCTCCACCAGCAGGTGGGCAGTGCCTACCGTCGGATGGCCAGCGAAGGGCAGTTCCGCGGTGGGCGTGAAGATGCGGATGGGATAACGATGCTGGTCGGTTGCCTCACCAACGAACACCGTCTCGGAGAGGTTCAGCTCGTTGGCGATGGCCTGCATGGTGCCGGTGTCCAGTTCGCTTTCGTGGGGGAAAACCGCCAGCGGGTTGCCAGCAAAGGCTCGGTCTGTGAAGACATCGAGCAGGAAGTATTCAGTCATACAGCCTCGCCTGAAACCCGAGCTTCAGAGCTGGCCAGCATGTTCATGATCAGCCGGACCATGATCTCCTTGTTGGCCGGGTCTGACTCGGCGATCAGCAGCGTCAGGGCGGCGAGGCCCACGTCGTTGACCACCACCTCGCCATAGGCATTGAGCAGGCGATCGTTGCGGTAGAGGAAGTCGACGAAGAGGTAGGCCGCGCTGCGCTTGTTGCCATCGGCGAAGGGGTGGTTCTTGACCACAAAGTAGAGCAGGTGCGCGGCCTTGGCCTCCACCGAGGGATAGGCCGGCTCGCCGAAGATCGTCTGGTCCAGGTTGCCGAGCAGCGAATCGAGGCCGTCGCCACGCTCGCGGGCGAACAGGTCTGTGGCCTCGCCCTTGGCGATCAGCTCTGCCTTCAGCGAAGCCAGCGCCGTGCGGGCCTCTTCCAGGGTCGGCAGCCGGCCACCAGCCTCGGCGCGAGGCTCGGTGAGCAGGCCCTCGTCGTAGCGCTGCAGCAGCAGGAAGGTCTGGGCATAGCGGGTGACAATATCCACCAAGCCCCGTCCGCTCGTGGCATCCAGCGCCGGGCTGCCGGCGGTCTTGCGCACCAGGGCCATGGCGGCCTCCAGCTCGCGGGCGTTCTCCTCGAAGCGCTGGCGGTTCAGCGTCCAGCCCTGGGAGAGGTGCTCGCGCAGCACCCGGGTGGCCCATTGGCGGAACTGCACTGCGCACCGGGAGTTGACGCGATAGCCCACCGAGATGATGGCATCGAGGTTGTAGTGCTGAAGCTTGCGGCGCACCTGTCGCTTACCTTCCGTTCGAACTACTAAGAAATCCTTAGCAGTTGCCGGTTCTTCCAACTCCTTGTCCGCATATATGTTTTTCAGGTGCATCAGGACGTTCTCGGGCGTCGTATCGAAGACTTCGCCCATCTGCCGCTGCGTCAGCCAGACGGTATCTCGCTCGGCATCCAGCCGCACCTCGACCGCCTGGTCTGCCTCCTGGTAGATGACGATGGGTGCCTGGCTCTCGGTGCTCATGCCGTCGCCTCCTCCACCGCTGCCTCGGCCTCCCTGACCGTCAGCTCGCCGGAGAAGGCGTTCTGCAGCAGGGACTGCTTCAGTTCACCAAAATTGGCGTAAGCGACGCGGCGCTGCAAGAGATAATCCCGGTGATTGAGGAAGAGCAGCCAGGAGGTCTGCTCGGTGTAGTCCAGCTCGGTGGCGCAGCCGGCCTCCTTCCACAGCACGTCCTCGATGTTCTTGAAGGTCTGCTCGAACATGGGGGGGTCGCGGTTCCTTGCGATGAGAATCGTGGGGGCAATGCTACGCCGCGGCGTCGGGAGGCGCCAATCGCCCGTGGCGGAGAGATTCGCGCTGCCAGCAGCGCGCCCACAAAGATCCGCTGGGTGTCATGCCTGGGGGCTCCCACGAAAACCGGAAAGTGGCGTGATATGCTCGGGGGCACATCAACCGGCATCCCTGCCGATCATCGAGGAGAGCAACATGGTTCAGGCAAGCGCACGTCATATCCTGGTGGACAGCGAAGCGAAGTGTAACGAACTCAAGGCCGAGATCGAGGGCGGTCGCGACTTCGCCGAGGTCGCCCGCGAGCACTCCTCCTGCCCGTCCGGCAAGCAGGGCGGCGAGCTCGGCACCTTCGGCCCGGGCCAGATGGTGCCGGAGTTCGACAAGGCGGTCTTCGAGGGGGAAGTGGGCAAGGTGCAGGGCCCAGTAAAGACCCAGTTCGGTTACCACCTGCTGGAGGTCACCGAGCGCAGCTGATCTCCTGACTCGCCGGGATCGACGCCGTGCATGGCCGCCATGCACGGCTTTTTCTTGTACAACCCCTGTATCATCCGGCCAGTCGCGCTAGGATGGAGGGCATCAGCGATCACCACAGGAGAAGCAGAGAATGAACGACGAGGCCTTTCAACAGAGCATCCGCAAGCTGCTGAAGACGGTGGGCGTCACTACCCAGCAGGAGATCGAGAAGGCCGTGCAGCGAGGGCTCGCCGAAGGACACCTCAAGGGCAACGAGAGGCTGCCGGCACGGGTGACCGTGGAGGTGGATGGCTTGAACCTGGCGCTCGACTTCGACGGGGACATCACCCTTGAGTGATGCGCCTATGATCCAGGTCGAGGGGCTCTCGAAGACCTTCGCCGATGGCTTCAAGGCGCTGGCGGATGTCGACCTCACGATCCAGCGGGGCGAGATCTTCGCCCTGCTCGGCCCCAACGGCGCGGGCAAGACGACCCTGATCAGCGTGATCTGCGGCCTGGTCAACGCCAGCAGCGGCCGAGTCCTGGTGGATGGTCACGACAACGTCGGCGACTACCGCGCCGCACGGGCGTTGATCGGCCTGGTACCCCAGGAGCTGACCAACGAGGCCTTCACCACGGTGTGGGACACGGTGAGCTTCAGCCGCGGGCTGTTCGGCAAGCCGCAGGACCCGGCGCACATCGAGAAGGTACTGCGCTCACTGACGCTGTGGGAGAAGCGCAACAGCCGGCTGCTGGAGCTCTCCGGTGGCATGAAGCGCCGGGTGCTCATCGCCAAGGCGCTCTCCCACGAGCCCCAGGTGCTGTTCCTGGACGAGCCCACCGCGGGCGTGGACGTGGAACTGCGCCGCGAGATGTGGGAGGTGGTGCGCGGGCTGCGCGACCAGGGGGTGACCATCATCCTCACCACCCACTACATCGAGGAGGCCGAGGAGATGGCCGACCGCATCGGGGTAATCCGCCGCGGGGAGATCGTGCTAGTGGAGAACACCCACGCGCTGATGCGCAAGCTCGGCAGCAAGGAGCTGACCCTGCACCTGCAGGAGCCGCTGCAGGCGGTGCCGGAGTCGCTGGCGGGCCACGGCCTGGCACTCGCCAACGAGGGCCATGCGCTGGTCTACAGCTACGATGCCGCCAGTCAGCGGGGGGGCTCGACGATCTCGGGACTGCTGGCCGACCTCGAGGCAGTGGGGCTGCGGGTCAAGGACCTGCACACCCGCCAGAGTTCGCTGGAGGACATCTTCGTCAGCCTGGTCCAGGAGCGACACTGAGCATGAAGCGTTTCAACCTGCAATCCGTCAAGACCCTCTATCTCGCCGAGATGGCGCGCAGCCTGCGCACCGTGCTGCAGAGTATCGTCTCGCCGGTGATCTCTACCTCGCTCTACTTCGTGGTGTTCGGCGCGGCCATCGGCACGCGGATCAGTGAGGTGGATGGCATCAGCTATGGCGCCTTCATCGTGCCGGGCCTGATCATGCTGATGCTGCTCACCCAGAGCGTCTCCAACGCCTCCTTCGGCATCTTCTTCCCGCGCTTCTCGGGCTCGATCTACGAGATCCTCTCGGCGCCGATGTCCTATGTCGAGGTGGTGCTGGGCTATGTAGGCGCGGCGGCGACCAAGTCGCTGATCCTCGGCGCCATCGTGCTGGTCACGGCGCGGCTCTTCGTGCCCTACTCCATCGACCATCCGCTGATGATGGTGGTGTTCCTGGTGCTTACCGCGCTGACCTTCAGCCTGCTCGGCTTCATCATCGGCATCTGGGCCGACGGCTTCGAGAAGCTGCAACTGGTGCCGCTGCTGGTGATCACCCCCCTGACCTTCCTGGGCGGCACCTTCTACTCCATCGACATGCTGCCGCCCTTCTGGCAGGCGGTGACCCTGGCCAACCCGGTGGTCTACCTGATCAGCGGCTTCCGCTGGAGCTTCTACGGCATCAGCGATGTCAGCCCGCTGGTCAGCCTGGGCATGATCCTGCTGTTCCTGGCCGCGGCGCTCGCGGTGGTGGGCTGGATCTTCCGCAGCGGCTACCGCCTGAAGCCCTGACCCCTCACGCGCTGATCAGGGTCCCGGCCTGGCCATCGAGAATACGGCCGGCGTCCTCCAGCGCCCCGATACCGGCGACGCCACCCCGGGCCAGGACGAACTCACAGGCGGCCGCCACCTTGGGGCCCATGGAGCCCGGCGCGAAGGTCCGGCTGGCCAGGTCGCCCGGCGTGACTCGGCCCAACGGCCGGGGCGCCGGGCCACCCCAGCCATCGTAGACCGCCGCCACGTCGGTCAGCAGCAGCAGGGCATCGGCGTCCAGCCGCGCCGCCAGCAGCCCGGCGGCATGATCCTTGTCGATGACCGCCTCCACGCCCTCCAGGCGTCCGCCGGCCCCGCGCACGGTGGGAATGCCGCCACCCCCGGCACAGATCACCACCACCCCGGCGTCTACCAGACGGCCGATGATGTCGATGGGCAGGATACGCCGCGGCAGGGGCGAGGCGACCGCGCGTCGCCAGTGGCCGGTGGCCTCCTCGACGAAGGCCCAGCCCTTCTCGGCCTTGAGCCGGTGCATGGTGTCGCGGTCGTAGCCGGGGCCAATGAGCTTCGACGGGGTCAGAAAGGCGGTGTCGTCGGCATCCACCTCGACCCGGGTCAGCAGGCTGGCGCAGCTGGCGCCGGGCGGCATCGCGTTGAGCAGCTCGGCCTCGATCAGGTAGCCGATGATGCCCTCGGTCGCGGCGTCCATCACGTCCAGCGGATAAGCGGCCACCTCGGCGTAGGCTTGCGCCTGGAGGGACAGCAGGCCTACCTGGGGACCGTTGCCATGGGTCACCACCAGCTGGTGGCTACCGGCGAGGTCGGCCAGGGCGACCGCCGCGCGCCGCACGTTGTGGCGCTGGTTGTCGATGGTCATGGGCTCGCCACGCCGTAACAGGGCATTGCCGCCCAGGGCTACCACGATTCGCATGCGAAGCCGCCTCCGGCGTGGATGTAGGTGGGCACCTTCATGCCGGGGCACGCGGCAGGACGGGGTCCGGCCAGGGCACAGGCGCGGTGCCGGCGACGTCCCCTCGCATCAGCATAGTCCCGTGCTGCGATACCACGCACGCCGACCTGTCCCGGGCCTCGAGGGCGGCTATCGAGGCGCGCCCGGGGCGGGTATCATCGCCCACCTCGCCACCTCACCGCGGAGTTCCCATGCCGATCCTGCACAGCATCATCCATCGCATCGACAAGGCCGCCGGCGAGGCGCCGATGCGCCTGGTGCCCGCCACGGCGGAGCTGCCCTCCTCCCCGGCCCTGGACGACCTGCTGGCAGGCTTCAACGATGCCTTCAACGCCAAGCCCAAGGCCTGGGGCCACTTCGCCGAGACGACGCCCGAGGGCGAGGTGAGCTCGCCCTTCGCCAGCGAGCTGGCCGACTACCTCGACGGGGGCCGAGACTTCGCCCACTTCTCACGCGACCTGGCCCAGCGCATCGCGGAACTGGTCGGCGCCCACCTATCGCTCTCCGGGGACCTGCTGGTGCTCGACCACCAGGTCGGCGACACCCGCTACCTGAGCCTTGCGCTGCTGCACCATCGAGAGGGCTTCGGCATCGACGCCAACCTCGCCGTGGTGCCTGTGCGCCAGCTTAATCTGGCGCAGATGACCCTGGCGGCACGCCTCAACCTCAACCAGTGGCAGGCCGGAGCCTCGAAGCAGTACCTCTCCTGGACCCGCGACCGCGGCGGCAAGAAGCTCGCCGAGGGTTTCGCCACCCTGCTCGGCGCCGAGGAGGGCGTGGATGCCAGCGGCGAGACCCGCACCCTCCTCAAGGCCTTCAGCGACTACGTCGAGCGGGAGGACCTGCCCGAGGAGGCCAGCCGCGAAAAGACCGACGCGCTGATCGACTACGCCAGCGACCAGGCCCGCCGCGGCGAGCCGATGACCCTGGAGGTGCTCTCGGAGGTCCTCGACGAGCAGCAGCCGAAGGCCTTCTACGACCATATCCGCAACGCCGACTATGGCCTCTCCCCGGAGATCCCGCCGGACCGGCGCACCCTCAACCAGTTCCGCCGCTTCACCGGCCGCGCCGGCGGCGTGTCGATCAGCTTCGATTCCCACCTGCTCGGCTCCGGCGTGGAATACGACGAGGACCAGGACCGGCTGATCATCAAGCAGGTGCCCAGGCAGCTGCGCGAACAGCTCAAGCGCCAGGGCTGAGTACGGGCCGGCACTCGACCACCGTGCCGTGTCCCGGAGGGCGCACCTCCCGCTATGCTGAAGCCCTGACCCATGTCACTGCGGGAGAGTCGCCATGCGCCGCATCCTGATCCTTCAGGGCCACCCCGATGCCAACGCCCCCCACCTGCTGCATGTCCTGGCCGAGCACTACCGCCTGGGCGCGCAGACGGCGGGGCATGAGGTGCGCACGGTGAGGGTCGCCGACCAGGACTTCCCGCTGCTGCGCAGCCAGCTGGCCTGGATGGAAGAGAGCATGCCCGCCTCGCTCGACGAGGCAGCGGACGCCATCCGCTGGTGCGAGCACCTGGTGCTGTTCTTCCCGCTGTGGCTCGGCGACATGCCGGCGCTGGTGAAGGGGTTCCTCGAGCAGGTGATGCGGCCGCACTTCGCCTTCGAGTACGAGGAAGGCAATCCCCTGGGTCGCAAGGGGCTGAAGGGACGCTCGGCGCGCGTCGTGGTGACCATGGGCATGCCCGCCGCGATCTACCGCCATCTCTATCGTGCCCACAGCGTCAAGTCGCTGGAACGCAATATCCTGGGGTTCGTGGGCTTCGCACCGGTGCGCGAGACGCTGATCGGTTCGGTGGAGGCGCTCGATGCGGACGACTGTCGCAAGTGGTTCACCCGCCTGGAGAAGCTGGGTGCCAAGGCAGAATAACCGCTGAGTTCCCTCTAGTACGTGACTCACACTTGCACTGTAAGCGATCGCAGACAGACGCCGTGAGACCTTCCTGACACTTTCTCGGGGTGGCTGGCGGGAAGCGGAAATTGCCACCATGCTTCATCGGAACCGCTGCCGTATGAGCAGGCACCACGGCAGGACTTCCATCAGACGACCCACTCAAGGGAAATGGGCGGCCGTTGTCATGACTGTCATGAAAATGGACGCCGTCCCTCAAGGAAGTGCGAATGGCTACCGACGCAGGGAATGCCAATGAACTCGATTGGCGTGGCGAGTTTCGGGACTCCGCCAAGGAGGCCCTGTTCCGCCGCACCATGCAGGCCCACGACGCCTGCCAGCTGCGTCATGCCCTGGTGGTAGCCACCGTCCTCTTCCTCGCCTTCAGCCTGACGGATTTCAGCCTGCTGGGATCGAGTACCACCTTCCTGGTGCTGCTGGCCATGCGTGCTACGGTCGCCGCAAGCTTCCTGCTGCTGGCCCTGGCGGTATGGCGGCGCCCCTCCCTGGCCCAGACTCCAATGCCGATCAACCTGGTCTGCCTGCTGGCCGTCAGTGGCGTGCTGCTCACCATCCCCCTGAAGCCTGATGACCTCGTGACCAGCCTCGCCTCGATCGTGACTGCCAGCATGGCTCTCTACCTCTTCATACCCAACCGGCTGCCCTGGATGCTGGCCAGCAACGCCTACCTGCTCGGCGGCTTCCTTATCTTGGTGGTCGTGTGGTCACCGCTGCCCGGCGGGGTCCTGGCGAACAGCCTGCTGCTGTTGGGCTTCGTCAACCTGCTCTGCTGGCTGACGGTCTCGCGGATCCACCGGCTGCAACGCGCCCAGTTTGCCAGCCTGCTGGAGGAGCGCGCGATCAACCGCCGGCTGAAGGAGGAGATCGAGGAGCGCAATCAGTTGGAACAGCGCCTGCGTCATATGGCCAGGACCGACGAGCTGACGGGGATCACCAACCGCCGGCGCTTCTTCGAACTGGCCGAACAGGAGCGTCGCAGGGCCCACCGTGACGGTACCCCCCTGTCACTGTGCATGGTGGATATCGACTACTTCAAGGCCATCAACGACATACATGGCCATGCCATCGGCGACCTGGCGCTGACGGTGGTCGCCGCCCGCTGCCAGTCGGTACTGCGCGAGAGCGACATCATCGGCCGCTACGGCGGAGAGGAGTTCGTCATCGCCCTGCCCCTGGCCAACCTCTTGACCGCCCGGGAGATCGCCGAACGACTGCGTCAGGCCGTCTGCCGGCAACCCCTGGAGGTCAAGGGCGTGGTGCTGGACCTGACGGTCACGGTCGGCATCAGCCGTGTCGACGATGGCGAGATGACCCTCGACCCAGGCCTGCTGCGCGCCGACCGGGCCCTCTATGACGGCAAGGAGAGCGGGCGCAACTGCGTGGTGGTGACACCCCAGGGTCCCGAGCTGACCCTGCTGGAGAGCGTACCGACGGCCGTCACGCCAGGTGCGGTCCGAGCCACTGCCTCAGTTGCGGCCCCTGCAGCAATCCCGGCTGGCGGGCGACTTCCCGGCCGTTCCTGAAGACGATCAGGGTGGGAATGCTCCGGATGCCGAAACGCGCCGCCAGCACCTGCTCGGCCTCGGTATCGAGCTTGGCGAAGCGCAGGCGGGGCTCGAGGTCACGAGCGGCCTCGGCGAAGATCGGCGCCATCATCTTGCAGGGCCCGCACCAGCTGGCCCAGAAGTCCACCACCACCGGCAGCTCGCTGCGCTCCACCAGGGCGGGGAAATTGTCCGCGGTCAGCGCCACCGGCGCGCCGGTGAACAGCGCCTGCTTGCACTTGCCGCATTTCGGCCCGTCGCCGAGGCGCGCCCTGGCGACGCGGTTGATGGCCCCGCAGTGGGGGCAGCCCAGGGTAAGGGAATCGGCCATCTCGCTCTCCATACGGGAAGGGTTTCCCGCACTATGCTGGCGCCCGTTTGGCGCATCAAGCGGCATCGCATCGCGGCCTCTCCCGCCCCGCCATGCAACGCCCTCCCCGGGCTGCTATCGTCGCGGCAACACCTGCCGACGATGCCGACGAGCCCCATGACCTCACGACCCGACCCTCGCGTGCTGCTGCGACTGCTCACCCTGCTGCACCCCTATCGCTGGCGCCTGATGCTGGCCGCCCTGGCGCTGCTCGCCGCCGCGGCCAGCGTGCTGCTGCTCGGCCAGGGCCTGCGCCTGGTCATCGACCAGGGGTTCATGGCGCAGGATCGCGCACGGCTCAACCAGGCCCTCGGCCTGATGCTCGGGGTGGTGGCGGTACTGGCGATGGCCTCGGCGCTGCGCTACTACCTGGTCACCTGGATCGGCGAGCGGCTGGCGGCCGACCTGCGGCGCCGGGTCTTCGACCACCTGCTCGAGCTCGAGCCCGGCTTCTTCGAGAGCAGTGCCGGGGAGAGCGGCGGCGCCGGGGAGATCACCTCGCGGCTGACGGCGGACACCAGCGTGCTGCAGAGCCTGTTCGGCTCGTCGATCTCACTGGCGCTGCGTAACCTGCTGATGCTGGTCGGGTCGGTGGCACTGATGCTGGTGACCCAGCCGTGGCTATCGGCCATCGTGCTGCTGGGCATCCCCGCCACCGTGCTTCCGATCCTCTGGTTCGGACGCCGGGTGCGACGCCTCTCGCGCTTCAGCCAGGACCGGGTGGCGGAGCTCGGCCGCTATGCCGGCGAGGCCCTGGCCGGCATCCGCACCGTCCAGGCCTTCACCCACGAGGCACACGATCGCCAGGCCTATGGGGCACGGGTCGAGGAGGCCTTCGCCACCGCCGTGGCCCGCACTCGCCAGCGTGCCTGGCTGACGGGCATTGCCATGCTGGCGGTCTTCGCCGCGGTCGGCGTGATGCTCTGGCAGGGCGGCCAGGCGGTCCTGGCCGGCAGCATGACCGCCGGCGAGCTCTCGGCCTTCGTCTTCTATGCCGTGCTGGCGGCGGGCGCCGTGGCGACGCTGGCCGAGGTCGCGGGCGACGTTCAGCGCGCCGCCGGGGCCGCCGAGCGCCTGCTGGAACTGCTGGAGGCACGACCGACGATTCGGGCGCCTGCGCGTCCCGTACCGCTGCCCAGGCCGCTCTCCGGCGAGATTCATCTGGAGGCTGTGAGCTTCACCTATCCCGGCCGCGAATCCCCGGCGCTGGAGGCGCTCGACCTGCGGGTCCTCCCGGGCGAGCGGGTGGCGCTGGTGGGGCCCTCCGGAGCCGGCAAGAGCACCCTGCTCGCGCTGCTGCTGCGCTTCCATGACCCGGACCGGGGCTCCCTGCGACTGGACGGCATCGACCTGCGCGACCTGGACCCGCGCGAACTGCGCTCGGCGCTGGGCCTGGTGGCCCAGGAGCCGGTACTCTTCACCGGCACCGTGGCCGAGAACCTGCGCTTCGGCTGGCCCAGGGCCAACCTCGAGGACCTGCGCAGGGCCGCCGGGGATGCCAATGCCCTGGACTTCATCGAGGCCCTGCCCCGGGGATTCGACACCTCGCTCGGCCCCGGCGGCGTGCAGCTCTCCGGCGGACAGCGCCAGCGCCTGGCCATCGCCCGGGCGCTGCTCAAGGCGCCCCGGGTGCTGCTGCTCGACGAGGCGACCAGCGCCCTTGACGCGGAGAGCGAACGGCTGGTGCAGCAGGCCCTGGACCGGCTGATGGTGGGCCGCACCAGCCTGGTGATCGCCCATCGCCTGGCCACCGTGGTCGCCGCCGACCGCCTGCTGGTGCTGGACCAGAGCCGGCTGGTGGCCAGCGGCCGCCACGAGGACCTTCTCGAATCGAGTCCGCTCTACCGCCACCTGGCCGAGCTGCAGTTCGGGCGCCATCCCGCGGCCGCCATGACCGACTCCCCTTCGCTCCCCTGACCGGGCCTGTCGGCTCAGAACAGCCCCAGCTGGCGGTCGATCAGGCTTTCGAAGTCGTCGCCGACGAAGGGCAGGATGGCGTCGGCCACCGGCTGCAGCTGGCGGGTCAGGTAGTGGTCGGTATCGATGGGGGACGAGTGGGCTTCCAGGGGTTCGGGGCCGGCCACTGTCATCACGTAGCGGATCCAGCCGCCGTTCTGGTACTGGCGCGCCCGGCCCAGGCGGTCGTTCTCCGCGTCGGCCAGCCTGGCAGCGCGCACGTGGGGCGGCACGTTGCGCTGATAGTCACCCAGACGACGGCGCAGCCGCTTGCGATAGACCAGCCGCTCATCGAGTTCCCCTGACCGGGCACGCTTCATGAAGGCCTGCACGAAGTCGCGCACGTAGTCACGCCAGGGTTCACCGGTGAAGATGCGCCGGTAGAGCGCCTGCTGGAATTCCTTGGCGAGCTCCGTCCAGTCGCTGCGCACTGTCTCCAGCCCCTTGAAGACCATCCGCTCCTCGCCGTCGGCATCACGAACCAGCCCGGCATAGCGCTTCTTGCTGCCGGCCTCGGTGCCTCGGATGGTGGGCATCAGGAAGCGCCGGTAATGGGTCTCGAACTGCAGCTCCAGGGCGCTCTCGAGGCCGTACTCACGGGCCAGGTGCTCGCGCCACCAGGCGTTGACCCGGTTCACCAGCCGCCGGCCGACCTCCGTAGCATCGGCCTCATCGAAGACCCCACCCAGCCAGACGAAGGTGGAGTCGGTATCGCCGTAGATCACGGTAACCCCTTCGGCCTCGATCAGCTCCCGGGTGCGCCGCATGACCTCATGGCCGCGCATGGTGATCGACGAGGCAAGCCGCGCATCGAAGAAGCGGCAGCCCTTCGAGCCGAGGACCCCGTAGAAGCTGTTCATGATGATCTTCAGCGCCTGGGAGAGCGGCGCGTTGCCGGCACCCTTGGCGGCCTCGCGTCCCGCCCATACCCGGGCCACGATCGCCGGCAGGGCGTGCCGGCTGCGCGAGAAGCGCGCGCCGCGAAAGCCCGGCACCGAGGCGGCGTCCGAGGGGTCGGCGAGCCCCTCCACCAGACCCGCCGGGTCGATCAGGAAGCTGCGGATGATCGAGGGGTAGAGGCTCTTGAAGTCGAGTACCAGCACCGAGTCGTAGAGGCCGGGCCGCGAGTCCATGACGAAGCCGCCGGGGCTCTCGTCCGGCTGCCCTTCGCCGAGATTGGGGGCCACCAGCCCCAGGCGATGCAGCCGGGGCAGGTAGAGGTGGGTGAAGGCCGCCACCGAGCCGCCGCTGCGATCGGCGGGCAGGCCGGTGACGGTGGCCCGTTCGAGCAGGAATTCCAGCAGCTCGGTCGCCTCGAAGATTCGCGTGACTAGCTCGCAGTCCCTGAGGTTGTAGCGGGCCAGCGCCGGCTTGTCTTCGGCGAACATGCGCAGGATGCCCTCGAGGCGCTGGTAGGGATTGTCGATCGCCTTGCCCTCACCAAGCAGCGTCCGGGCGACGTTCTCCAGGCTGAACGAGGGGAAGTGCCAGGTGGCCGAGCGCAGCGCCTCGATGCCGTCGACGATCAGCCGACCGGGGGCGGAGACGAAGAAGTGGTTGGGCTGGTGCCCATGGGGGCGCCACTCCATCTCGGCGCCACCCCGCCCCAACCGCAGTGGTATGCCGAGCGCGCGGGCATGCTCGTGCAGGATGCGCAGGTCGAACTGCACCAGGTTCCAGCCGATGATGGCATCGGGGTCGAACTCGGCGAACCAGGCATTGAGCCGCGTGAGCAGCTCGGCTCGGGAGTCGCAGTAATCGAGCGCGAAGTCGAGCTCGCCCGCCTCGCTCTCGTCCTCGCCAGGGTGCGGCCCCAGCATGTAGACCTGACGTGCCCCGCAGCCCTCCAGCGCAATCGAATAGAGCTCGCCCCGGGCGCTGGTCTCGATATCCAGCGACACCGTGCGCAGCCGCGGGCGATAGTCCGTCGCGGGCCGCAGGCGCGCCTCCGCCAGGCCGCCCTCTCCGTCCGGCGTGCCGTTAACCGCCACGGGCGCGGTGATGAAGCGCTCCATCAGGTAGCGCTCCGGCGGGCGAATGTCGGCCTCGTACAGCGCCAGGCCGGCCTTGTTGAGGCGCCGCTCGAGGGCAATCAGCTGGCGATGCTGACGGCAATAGAGACCCAGCACCGGGCGCCGGTGGAAGTCGCGCAGCTCGAGCTCAGACAGCGTGACGCCCGGCTCGCCGGCGAGCAGCGCCTCGGCCCGGGCGCGCTGCTGGGCCGGCAGGAAGGCCACCGAGGGCTGCACCGGCAGGCGCACCCTGAGCGGGCCGTCGTCGGTGGCCAGCCAGACACTGACCTCTGTGCCCCGCGGGGTGTCCTCCCAGTGCCGAGTCAGGATGAAGCCGTGACGTGTCATGCCGTCCCGATCTGTCATGCGATGGTCCGACAAGGGCCCTACTCGAGGCTCGCCAGCTGGCGTAGGCCCGCGGCGGCATCCGCCGTGGCAAGCCACGCCACCAGGCCAATGTTGAGGGCCGCACAGCCCCACAGGATCATGCCGAAGGGCTGCTTGCGCGTCTTGTGGCGAAAACCGCGCCGGGCCAGCAGGGCGCCCGGCCAGCCGCCGACGACGGCGACGAGGTGCAGGGTCGACTCGCGGATGCGCCGCTTGCCTCGCCGCGCCGCGGCCTTGTCGATGCCATAGAGGATCACCGCCGCCAGGCTCGCCAGCAGGTAGGCACCGATGAGCAGCGTCATGGGGCGTTCACCTCGATGATCAGGTCGGGGGCGAAGAGCGGCGGGACGAACTCGTCGGGGTAGCCGCCGGGGTTGGCGATGACCCGGGTGCCGCCGGACTCGAGGTCCACCGGCTCATGGACATGGCCATGGAGCCAGAGGTCCGTGCGGCCCATGAGCTGCGGCAGATGGGAGGCGAAGGCCGGCGACAGCGCATCGCCACGGTAGCGCCCCGGGATGCAGTCGGCCAGGGGCGCATGGTGGCTGATCACCACCCTCGGGCCGCTGAACGGCCGGGCCAGTTCGGCCTCCAGCCAGGCCAGGGCCTCGGCATGCAGGCGGCGGCTCTCCGCCGGGGTGAACACCGCCCCCTCCGGCTGCTCGATGATGCGGAAATCCGGCATCAGGTCCAGTGCCCTGGCCTCGGTGAGTGCCGGGTCGTGTTCCGGCTGACCGGCGTAGAGGGCGAAGTCGGTCCACAGCGTGGTGCCGTGAAAGCGCACGCCGTCCAGGGTCAACGTGCGGTTGTCCAGCAGGTGGATGCCGAGCCGTGCGGCCACGGCGGCCAGTTCACGGCGCAGCGCGGGCATGCCCGTGCCGTAGAACTCGTGGTTGCCGGGAACATAGAGGATGGGGGTGCCGGCAAAGCGCTCCGCTGCCCAGCCGAGCCCCTGGATGCCGGCGTGAATGTCACCGGCGAGGATCACCGCATCGGCGCTGGCCTCCGGCAGTGCCGGTGGGCTGTCGAAGTGTTCCAGGTGCAGGTCGGAGAGAAGCCTCAGGCGCATCGTCGGTTCCCTGTGCAGCGAGCCATCCGCGCCAGTGTGAGGCACGGACCGGACCAACACTAGCGCCCGCTCGGCACCCTGTGGCCGCTCCTTGTGCCCTGACGGCGACGCCGCCAGGGGTCGCGCCTCGCCGGGCCGGCCTCAGTCGTAGTGGACCGCCAGCCATATGGTCTCCTCGTCCGGGTCGGTCCAGGCGACACGATGCCGGCAGTGGGCGGGGATCGTCAGGTGGTCGCCCGGGCCCAGCGTCACCGGCTCGCCGCGCTCGAAGGCCACCATCCCCCGGCCCTTGAGCACCAGCACCCACTCGTGGCGCGGCTGGTCGTACCAGCCGGTGGCCGGCGAGGTGTGGCCGCGCGACACGATGCGCTCCACCATCACTCCGCGGCCGCGCACGACCTCCTCGAACAGCTCTTCGGGGAGGGCCTCGGGTATCGCCTCGAACAGGTTCGCCATCGACTGTCACTCCTCCATATAGCGGGTCATGCGCCGACGCATGACCGGATCATTTCTCGCCTCACTGCCCTGACCCTAGCAGCCCGGCTGCCACGAGCGCTCCTCTTTCGAGCACACATAAAAAAGGCCCCCCGAAGGGGACCAGTAGGAGCACGCCAGCTCACTCGGTGAATCGCCACTCTGGCTCGGCGATCATGGCCATTACTTTGCGAGGATCGCGCCAAGAATGTGATCTTTTCAATTAATACAAAATGTTATAGAAAACACGCGGTTCAGGGACCTGGTCCGGACCGCGCGAATGCATGCGGCACTGCACCATACGAGCGCCTTCCGGCATCGGGATGCGCCATGGCGAGGCGGTGCCGCGCCGGTTCACGCCCGGGAGATGCCTCGTTCACGCCGCTTGATGAGGGCCTTCTCGAGTTCCACCAGGACGAAGAGCACCACGCCGAAGGCCAGGATGCTAGCCCACTCCTTCCCACCCAGGGGTGCGGTGCCGAACAGGAACTGAAACGGTGGCGCATAGGTGAAGAGCGCCTGCAGGATGACCAGCACGCCCACGGCCACCAGCACCGCACGGTTGCCCAGCAGGCCGGCGCGGTTGCAGGTCGGCTCGAGGATGTAGCGGCTGTTGAAGAGGTAGGCGATCTCACCCATCACCAGGGCGTTGATGGCCACGGTACGGGCGAGTTCGATCTCCACACCCTGCTGCTCCATCCACAGGAAGTGCCCGAAGGTCCCCGCCAGCAGCAGGACCGACACGAAGACCACCCGCCAGATCAGGAAACCGGAGAGGATCGGGGTGCCGGGATCGCGTGGGCGGCGGCGCATGACGCCGGGCTCGGCGGGTTCGAAGGCCAGGGCCAGGCTCAGGGTCACCGCAGTGACCATGTTCACCCACAGCACCTGGGCCGGCAGCAGTGGCAGGGTCATCCCCAGCAGCACGGCGGCCATGATCGTCAGCGCCTCGCCGCCGCTGGTGGGCAGGATATAGAGAATGGCCTTGCGCAGGTTGTCGTAGACGGTACGGCCCTCCTCCACCGCATGGACGATGGAGGCGAAGTTGTCGTCGGCCAGCACCATGGCGGCCGCTTCACGGGCGGCCTCCGAGCCCTTGATCCCCATGGCGATCCCCACGTCGGCGCGCTTGAGGGCAGGTGCATCGTTGACGCCGTCACCGGTCATGGCCACCACCTGGCCGCCCGCCTGGAGGGCGCGCACCAGGCGCAGCTTGTGTTCCGGCGTGGCACGGGCGAAGACATCTACCTCGCGCACCAGGCTTTCCAGCTCCGCATCGGAGGCCTGCTCCAGGGCGTGCCCCGGGATCACCCCGCCCGCGGTGGCAATGCCGAGCTCGTCGGCGATGGCCCGGGCAGTGACCGCATGGTCGCCGGTGATCATCTTCACCACGATGCCAGCCTGCTGGCACTGCTGCACTGCGGCAATCGCCTCTTCACGGGGCGGGTCGATGAGACCGCACACCGCCACCAGGGTCAGGCCGCCCTCCTCGACGTCGGGGAAGCTCAGGGTGCGCTGATCCGCGTCCACCTGCTTGACCGCCACCGCCAGCAGCCGCTGGCCAAGTGGCCAAGGGCGGCGACCGTTTCCATGCGCCGCTCCCAGCGCGGCAGGTCGAGCGGGCGGTCGCCATCTCGGGTGCGCTCGCGGTCGCAGACGGCCAGCACCCGCTCGGGCGCCCCCTTGAGGAAGAGCAGGCCGTGACCGTCCTCGTGGTGATGGTGGAGGGTGACCATGAACTTGTAGAGGGACTCGAAGGGGATCACGTCGGCACGGGGATAGCGCCTGGCGACCTCCCGGGCATCCAGCCCCGCCTTGAGCCCGGCGACCACCAGCGCCCCTTCCGTGGGGTCGCCCTCCAGCTGCCAGCCATCGTCCCGCTGCTGGAGCTCGGCATCGTTGCACAGCAGGATGCTCCGCAGCGCCTCGGCCAGCACCGGATGATGCTCGACCTCCACCGCCTCGCCCGCGCGGCTGAAGCCACCCCGGGGCTCGTAGCCGACCCCGCTGACCTCGAACTGCTCCTCGGCGGTGAGCAGGGTCTTCACGGTCATCTCGTTGCGGGTCAGGGTGCCGGTCTTGTCGGTGCAGATGGTGGTGACCGAGCCCAGGGTCTCCACCGCCGGCAGGCGACGGATGATGGCATTGCGTACCGCCATGCGCTGCACGCCGATGGCCAGGGTGATGGTCATGATCGCCGGCAGGCCCTCGGGGATGGCCGCCACCGCCAGGCTGACGGCGGCCAGGAAGGTCTCCACAAGGTCGTAGTGGCGCCCCCAGTAGCCGAAGGCGAAGGTCATGGCGGCCAGCACCACGATGGCGCCCGACAGCCAGCGTCCGAAGACGGCGATATCGCGCAGCAGCGGCGTGATCAGGGTCTCCACCTCGCCGAGCAGCATGGATATGCGCCCGATCTCGGTGTCCGCGCCGGTCCCCACCACCACCGCCCGTCCCTGGCCGAAGGCCACCAGGGTGCCGGAGAAGGCCATGCAGCGCCGGTCGCCCAGGTCGGCCTCCGCGTCCACGGCCGCGGGCTGCTTGTCCACGGGCACGGATTCGCCGGTGAGCATTGCCTCGTCGATGCGCAGGTTGTGGCTTTGCAGCAGACGCAGGTCGGCGGGCACCCGGTCCCCGGCCTGGAGGAACACCAGGTCGCCGGGCACCAGCTCCTCGGCGGGAACCGTGTGCCGCTGCCCGTCGCGCAGCACCTGGGCTCGGGGCGAGAGCATGCCGCGGATCGCCTCCAGGGCCTGCTCCGCCTTGCCCTCCTGGAGGAAGCCGACGATAGCATTGATCAGCACCACCCCCAGGATCACCCCGGTGTCGACCCAGTGCTGCAGCAGGGCCGTGCCCAGCGCGGCGGCCAGCAGCACATAGATCAGCACGTTGTGGAACTGCCGCAGGAAGCGACGCAGCGGGCCGCTGCGTGGCGGCGCCGGCAGGCGGTTGTGGCCATGGCGCGCCAGCCGCTCCAACACCTGCTCGGCGGTCAGGCCCTGTTCCGAGGCCGCAAGCCCGGCGAGGACCGCGGCGGGCGCCTGGCTGTGCCAGGCGGGCTCGCGGCGAGGTTCCCCGCTCATGCCGAGGGCTCCAGGCGCGTGTCGTTGCGCTTTTCCGATGGCGTCTCCCACCACTCCTTCCGCATGGCACTCCCCTGTCGAGGCTTCACCCTCCCCGGCCCTGTCGCCGCCGGTCCCGTTCCCCTTCGCTTCTCGCACATTCCTGCCTCGCCGAACAGGCCGAGTTGCTGAAAAACCCGTCCATCACGCATGCTGCATCTCCAGTCTAATTCGCCAGGAGACCCTCCATGACCCAGCCTCGCCTCGGCTTCATCGGTATCGGCCTGATGGGCAATCCCATGACGCGTCGACTGCTGGCCGCGGGATTCGACGTGACCGTATGGAACCGCACCCCCGCCAAGGTCGCCCCCCTGGGCGAGGCCGGCGCCCGGGTAGCCGGCTCCATCGCCGAGCTGATGGAGGCAGTGGACGTGGTACTGCTCTGCCTGGCCAATACCGCCGTGGTGGAGGAGGTGGTGTTCGGCGAGGGAGGCGTGGCCCAGCACGGCCGTGCCGGCCAGCGGCTGGTCGACCTCTCCAGCAGTGACCCTGCCGCGACGCGTGACTTCGCCGACTGGCTCGAGAGCGAATGCGGCATGTGCTGGGTGGATGCGCCGGTCTCCGGTGGCGTCGCCGGCGCCGAGGCGGGCAGCCTGGCCATCATGTGCGGCGGCGACGCCGAGGATATCGCGGCGCTCCGGCCGTTACTGGCGCCCCTCTCCGCCCGGGTGACCCATATGGGCCCGGTGGGCAGCGGCCAGGTGACCAAGGTCTGCAACCAGATGGTGGTCGGCTGCCAGGCGGCGGTACTGGCCGAGATGGTGGCCCTGGCCGAGGCGAGCGGCGTCGATGCCACCCGGCTCGTCGAGGCGCTCTCCGGCGGCTTCGCCGACTCGACCCCCTTCCGGATCCTCACCCCGCGCATGGCGGCGAGCGACTTCGCCGACCCGCCCTGGCACCTGCGCACCCTGCTCAAGGACCTGGACATGGCGGTGGCCCAGAGCCAGCGCAGCCACAGCGCCACGCCCATGAGCGGCCTGGCCGCCCAGCTGATGCGCGCCCATGCCAGCCGCGGCCACGCCGAGCACGATCCGGCGATCCTGGTGGAGGCCTTTCGCCCCGTCGGCGAGGGGGATAAGGCATGAGCGAGCCAAGGGTGGTCTACCTCACCGGCGGCGCCCAGGGGATCGGCCTGGGCATCGCCGAGCACCTGCTGGCCCGTGGCGACTGCGTGGCGCTGACCGACATCGACGCCGAGGCGCTGGCCGAGTGCCGCGAGCGCCTGGGTCATGCCGAACGCCTGCTGGCCATGGTCTCGGACGTGCGCGACGAAGCTCGGGTCGCGGAGAGCCTCGAGGCGACGGTGGCACGCTTCGGCCGGCTCGACGGGGTCATCCATAACGCCGGCCTGGCCGACCCCTTCCAGGGCCCGGTGGAGTCGCTGCCGCTCGCCACCTGGCAGGCCTACCTGGACACCAACCTCACCGGCGCGATGCTCTGCGCCAAGCATGCCGCGCCCCACCTGCGCGAGAGCCGCGGCGCCATGGTGCTGATGGCCTCCACCCGGGCGCTGCAGTCGGAGCCCGATACCGAGGCCTATGCCGCCAGCAAGGGCGGCGTGGTCGCGCTTACCCATGCGCTGGCCGTGAGCCTGGGTCCCGAGATTCGCGTCAACGCCATCAGCCCGGGGTGGATCGAGGTCGGCGACTGGCAGAAGGCGTCGAATCGCACGCCGGTGGAGCACCGGGAGGTCGATCGCGACCAGCACCCGGTCGGACGCGTCGGCCGCCCCGAGGACATCGCCACCATGGCGGCCTTCCTGCTCTCCGACGAGGCGGGCTTCATCACCGGCCAGAACCTGGTGGTGGACGGCGGCATGACGCGCCGGATGATCTACGCCGAGTGAGGCCGGGTGGCTGGATTTGTCGCCTCCCGCCCCCTTCCGTACACTCGTTCGACTTTTTCTCCCATCTGCGACCAGCCGAGGCATGACCCATGGCGTTTGATTCCACTTCCACCTATGTGGCCACCGAGGCCCTGAAACAGGCGGTGAACGCCGCCGTGACCCTGGAGCGACCGCTGCTGATCAAGGGCGAGCCGGGCACCGGCAAGACCCTGCTCGCCGAGGAACTGGCGGCCTCGTTGGGCACGCGACTGCATACCTGGCACATCAAGTCCTCCACCAAGGCGGCCCAGGGGCTCTACGAGTACGATGCGGTGAGCCGCCTGCGCGACTCCCAGCTGGGGGTCGAAGGGGTGGAGAACGTCGCCCACTACATCAGGCCCGGCAAGCTGTGGGAAGCCTTCACCGCGGACGAGCGGGTGGTGCTGCTGATCGACGAGATCGACAAAGCGGACATCGAATTCCCCAACGACCTGCTCCAGGAGCTGGATCGCATGGAGTTCCATGTCTACGAGACAGGCGAGACCATCCGCGCCAGGCACCGCCCGATCATCGTCATCACCTCCAACAACGAGAAGGAGCTCCCCGACGCCTTCCTGCGCCGCTGTTTCTTCCACTACATCGAGTTCCCCGACCGCGAGACCATGCAGGCGATCGTCGACGTGCACTTCCCCGAGATCGCCCCAAAGCTGGTCGGCGAGGCGCTGGAGGTGTTCTTCGACCTGCGCCAGGCCCCGGGCCTCAAGAAGAAGCCCTCCACCTCGGAGCTGGTGGACTGGCTGAAGCTCTTGATGGCCGACGACCTGGCACGGGAGGCGCTCTACCAGCGCGATCCGGCCAAGGCGATCCCGCCGTTGGCGGGGGCCCTGGTGAAAAATGAACAAGATACACAGTTACTGGAACGGCTGGCGTTCATGATGCGCCGCCAGGGCAACCCGAGGCGCTGACCCATGTTCATCGGCCTGTTCGAGACCCTCAAGCGCGCCGGGGTGCCGGTGTCGCTGCGCGAGCTGCTCGACCTCCATGCGGTGGTGGAACGCGGTGTGGTGTTCGCCGACATGGAGGCCTTCTACCGGATCGCCCGCACCGTGATGGTCAAGGACGAGCGCCACTTCGACCGCTTCGATCGCGCCTTCGCCGCCTGGTTCGAGGGGCTGGAAAGCCTGGACGCGGCCATCGAGGCGCTGATCCCCGACGACTGGCTGCGCCGCGAGTTCGAGAAGCAGCTTTCCGACGAGGGGAAGGCACGGATCGAGTCCCTGGGCGGGCTCGAGAAACTGATCGAGACCTTCAAGCAGCGCCTGGAGGAGCAGAAGGAGCGCCACGCCGGCGGCAACAAGTGGATCGGCACCGGCGGCACCAGCCCCTTTGGCGCCTACGGCTACAACCCCGAGGGCATTCGCATCGGTCAGGAGGGCTCACGCCATCGCCGTGCGGTGAAGGTGTGGGACGAACGCCGCTTCCGCGACTACGACGACTCCCTGGAGCTGGGCACCCGCAATATCAAGATGGCGCTGCGCCGGCTCAGGAAGTTCGCTCGCCAGGGGGCGGCGGAGGAGTTCGACGTCGACGCCACCATCCGCGAGACGGCCCGCGACGCCGGCCTGCTCAATGTGCAGATGCGGCCCGAGCGCCATAACGCGGTGAAGGTGCTGCTGCTCCTCGACGTGGGCGGCTCCATGGACGACCACATCCGCACCTGCGAGGAGCTCTTCTCGGCGGCGCGCTCGGAATTCAAGCACCTGGAGACCTACTACTTCCACAACTGCATCTACGAGGGACTGTGGCGCAGCAATGCTCAAGACCAGGCCCGCCGCCACACCGAGCGCATCCCGACGCTGGATGTGCTGCATACCTATAGCGACGACTACCAGGTGGTGATCGTCGGCGACGCCGCCATGTCGCCGTACGAGATCACCCATCCCGGCGGCAGCGTGGAGCACTTCAACGACGAGGCCGGGGCCGTGTGGCTCAGGCGACTGGTGGAGAAGTTCCCGCGCCTGGCGTGGCTCAACCCCAAGCCGCCGCGCGCCTGGGAGTTCACCCACTCCACCCAACTGATCCGTGAGCTGATCAATGATCGCATGTACCCCATGACCCTCAAGGGACTCGAGGGCGCCATGCGGGAGCTGGCCCGGTAGCAATAGATAGCCCTTATGGGCTATTCATCATGAATATAGCCCTTTAAGGCTATCGAGATGACAAATAGCCCTGAAGGGCTATACTCGAGGCACGCTCCCGGAGGAGGATGGAACCCCATGCCAAAGCGCATCGCGGTGCTGACCGGCGACGTGATCGACTCGCGCAAGGTCGAGGACCGGCCTCGCCTCTACCGGCTGCTGGATGAGAGCCTGGCCGAGTTGGCCTCCCGGCATGGCGGCCACGGCGAACGCTTCCGGGGCGACGGCTTCCAGCTCGCCCTGCCGCGGGCGGCGCCGGCCATGGAGGCGGCGATAGTCCTGCGGGCAGCGCTGATCGAGCACTCCGAGCCCGACCAGCGCTGGGATGCCCGTATCGCCGTGGCGGTCGGACCGGCGGAGCGCGGCATCGCGGCGGCCGACGGCGCCGCCTTCGTCGCCTCGGGTCGCGCCCTGGATGCCCTGGCCGACACCACCACCCACCTGTCGCTGACCCGGCTCGAGGCACCCGAGGACCCCGGCCTCGCCCTGCTGATCCGCTTCATCGACGACCTGCTCGATGGCTGGTCGCCCTACTCCGCCGAGGTCGTCGGCCTGAGCCTGCGCCATGACGCCTCCCAGCAGGCCCTGGCCGAGCGTCTCGGCATCCGCCAGCCCAGCGTGCACAAGCGCCTGCGGGCCGCCCGCTGGGCCCTGCTCTCCGACACCCTCGACTACCTGCGACAGCGTCTCGCCGACGAGGAGGGCGCGCCATGAGCGCCGATGCCCTGTCGCTGCTCATGGGCCTGGTACTCGCCCACCTGGTCGGCGACTTCCTGCTGCAGCCGCGGACGTGGGTGGAGGAGCGCTATCGGCTGCGCCACCGCTCTCCGCGCCTGTTCCAGCATGCCGGCCTGCACGGCCTGCTCGCCGGGGGGGTGCTGCTGGTAGCGAGTGCGGCCATGCCCCGGGGCCTGGCCGCGGTGCTGCTCGGTGCCCTGGCGGTGGCCACCAGCCACTGGCTGATCGACCTGGGCAAGGCCCGGCTGCCGGCCGGTGAACTGCGCTGGTTCCTGCTCGACCAGGCCGCTCACCTGCTGGTGCTGCTGGGGCTCTGGCTGGCCTGGCTCGGCAGCCTGGCCCCGCTGCGGGAGTTCGTCGTCTGGCTCGCCTCACCGACGGTGCTGGGGATGGCGGCCGCCTACCTGCTGGTGACGCGCCCGCTGTCGATCGCCATCGCCCTGGTCATGCAGCGCTGGAGCGAGCAGCTCGAGGAGACCGGCACCCTGGCCAGCGCCGGGGCGCGCATCGGCGTACTGGAACGGCTGCTGGTGCTGACCCTGGTGCTGCTGGACCAACTCACCGCGGTCGGCTTCCTTCTCGCCGCCAAGTCGGTGCTGCGCTTCGGCGACCTGCGCGACTCACGCGACCGCAAGCTCACGGAGTACGTGCTGCTCGGCACCCTGCTCAGCGTCTCCACCACCCTGGTGCTGGGCATGCTGGTACGCCTGCTGCTGCTCGAGGGCTGAACGGGCCGACGATCCCCGGCCCCCGCATCGGTGAGACACAAGCTTTTGCCGCCCCGGACAGCGGGCCGTACAATGCTCGGTCATTGCCGCCGACCTGCGCGGCCCCGCTTCCGTCACCCGCACGAACACGCTCGAGGAACCGCCGTACCCATGCGCGCTAGCCAACTGTTGATCGCCACCCTGAAGGAAACCCCCGCCGACGCCGAGGTCATCAGCCACCAGCTGATGCTGCGTTCGGGGATGATCCGCCGCCTCACCTCCGGCCTCTACACCTGGCTGCCACTGGGCCTCAAGACCCTGCGCAAGGTCGAGCGCATCGTTCGCGAGGAGATGGATCGCGCCGGGGCCCAGGAGGTGTTGATGCCGGCGGTGCAGCCCGCCGAGCTGTGGCAGGAGTCGGGCCGCTGGGAGCAGTATGGCCCGGAGCTCTTGCGCCTCAAGGACCGTCACGACCGCGACTACTGCGTCGGCCCCACCCACGAGGAGGTGATCACCGACCTGGTGCGCAAGGAGATCGCCAGCTACAAGCAGCTGCCGGCCAACTTCTACCAGATCCAGACCAAGTTCCGCGACGAGATCCGGCCGCGCTTCGGGGTGATGCGCTCCCGCGAGTTCATCATGAAGGACGCCTACTCCTTCCACGTGGACGAGGCCTCGCTGATGGAGACCTACCAGGTGATGTATGACGCTTATGTGCGCATCTTCACCCGCCTGGGCCTGGACTTCCGTCCGGTGATCGCCGACAACGGCGCCATCGGCGGCAGCGGCTCGCACGAGTTCCACGTACTGGCCGACTCCGGCGAGGACGACATCGTCTTCTCCACCGAGTCCGACTACGCCGCCAACATGGAGAAGGCCGATGCCCTGCCCGCGCCACTGGGCAGCGACGTCCGGCGCCCGGCCCCGGGCGAGGAGCTACGCCTGGTCGACACCCCGAATGCCCGGACCATCGCCGCCCTGGTGGAACAGCACGGCCAGCCCATCGAGAAGACCCTCAAGACCCTGATGGTTCACGCCGCCGAGGGCGGCCTGGTGGCCCTGCTGGTACGCGGCGACCACGAACTGAACGAGGTGAAGGCCGAGAACCTCCCCGAGGTGGCCGCCCCGTTGACCATGGCCAGCGAGGAGGAGATCCGCGCCGCGGTGGGCGCCGGCCCCGGCTCGCTGGGCCCGGTGAACCTGGAGATGCCGATCATCATCGACCGCTCGGTCGCCCTGATGAGCGACTTCGGCGCCGGGGCCAACGTCGATGGCAAGCACTACTTCGGGATCAACTGGGAGCGCGACGTGCCGCTGCCCCCTGTCTACGACATCCGCAACGTGGTCGAGGGCGATCCCTCGCCGGACGGCAAGGGCACGCTTTCCATCAAGCGCGGCATCGAGGTGGGCCACGTCTTCCAGCTGGGACGCAAGTACAGCGAGGCGATGAACGCCACCGTGCTCGGCGACGAAGGTCGTGCCGTGCATCCCTGGATGGGCTGCTATGGTATCGGTGTGACCCGCGTGGTGGCCGCCGCCATCGAGCAGAACCACGACGACGCCGGCATCATCTGGCCCGATGCCATCGCCCCCTTCCAGATCGCGATGGTGCCGATGAACGCCCACAAGTCGCAGCGGGTGCGCGAGGAGTCCGAGCGGCTGTATCAGGCCCTCACCGCCGCCGGCTTCGAGGTGCTGCTGGACGACCGCGACCTGCGCCCCGGCGTGCGGTTCGCCGACCACGAGCTGATGGGCATCCCCCACCGCCTGGTGGTCGGTGATCGCGGCCTGGACAAGGGAGAACTGGAGTACAAGGGACGCCGTGACAGTGACGCTACCATGGTACCGGCCGAGCAGATCCTCGACTTCCTGGGCGAGAAGGTCGCTCGCTGAGGGCGGCCGGGCCGCCGCCCTGGCGGTGGCCTGCTGCCTCTTCACCACCGCCGCGCTGGCCCAGGGCGACGGGGACTTCATCGCCGCCCTGCCCGCCTCGCTCGCGCCCGAGACGCCCGCGCCCTTCGTGCGGGCCCTGCCGGAGGCCCCTGCCAGCCTGCGCGGCACCCTCGACAGCATCCGCGGAGCACCCGTGGCGCCCGCCGAGATATGGGCCGCGCGCCAGTGGCTCAATGACATGGAGCCGCGCCTTGCCCGCTACCTGCCGGAGCCAGCCAGGCGCCGCGAACTGCTGGGCCGCATCCACCACGAGGCGCGGCTGGCCGGCCTGGCGCCGGAGCTGGTGCTGGCGGTGATCCAGGTGGAGAGCGCCTTCAGGGCCGAGGCCGTCTCCTCGGCTGGCGCCGTGGGCCTGATGCAGATCATGCCGTTCTGGATCCGCGAGCTGGGCCTGCCGGCCGATGACCTCAAGGACCCGCGTCGCAACCTGCGCTATGGCTGCACGATCCTCGCCCACTACCTGGCCGTGGAACGCGGTGACCTGACCCGGGCGCTGGCCCGCTACAACGGCAGCCTGGGCAAGACCTGGTACCCGGAGCGGGTGATGCGTGCCCTGGCCCGCCACTGGTCGCCGGCGAGTCCCGCCCCGGTGCGCACCACCGCCGAGCGCTGACTTCGGGCCGGGACGACCGGCTCCGCTCTAGCCGGCCGCTCGTGCCTCCCTCCTTGCTGAAGGTCCGTGCCGCGTTTCCCGGCAAAGTGCGATGAACCGAAAAAAAGCCGACCCAAGCGGGTCGGCTACTGGGGGGAATGCTCCCCCCTCCCCTGACGACTCTAGAAGCGGCTGGATCAGTGCTTGTTCTTGCGATGGTGGTCGCGGACGATGAACGCGACCCAGCCCCCCATGAAAGCGACCATCATCGCGACGGTTACGAGCCCGAAGATTACGGCGTCATCCAGATACATGGTGGTGTCCTCCCGTCCCGATGTGATGGGTGAACTGTAGCCCGTCACGTGGAGAGGAAAGCTGACCTGAATCAAGTTTCTCCGCGCCCTCGCCGGGTCGCGGGAAATCCGTTGATCCAGGTCAGTTTTCACGGCAGCTTCTTGTCCTCGACCTCGCCGGGATCGGTGCCCGGGGGCAGCGGATGGCCCTTGGCGAGCTCGGCACGGGTGGCGTCGCGCACCTCCAGCACCTCGACTCGGTAGCGCAGGACCCGACCGGCCAGCGGATGGTTGGTGTCGATGACCACGGCGTCATCACGCACCTCGAGCACGGTGACGATCTCGGGGCCGTCGTCACCCGGGGTCTGGAAGCGCATGCCCGGCGCGACCTCCTCCACCGGGAAGGCATGGCGGCCGACCTCGCGCACCAGCGCCTCGTCGCGCAGGCCATAGGCCTCGGCCGGCATCAGGGTGACGGAGAGCTGGGCGCCGGCGTCCTGGCCCGCCAGGGCGCGCTCCAGGCCGGCCATGATGTTGCCGTGCCCATGCAGGTATTCGAGGGGCTGCCGGCGGGCACGGGAGTCATCGAGGACACTGCCGTCCCGGTCGCTGAGCACATAGTGCAGGGTCACGACCCGTTGAGGGGCGATGGTCATGGGGTCTCCTGAGGCGGGTGACTGAGTGAGGGAGCCGCGCCGCCTAATCGCGGCGGCGCAGCTGGCCGACGGGCATCTCCAGGCGCTGTTGCTTGTGCAGCATGTTGAGCAGCACGATGGCGCGCTCCTCGCCCTTGTGGCTGGCGAACACGGCCTGGAGGTCCTTGAAGGGGCCCTCGGTGATCTCCACCGCCTCGCCGGCGCGGAAGTAGACGTTCGAGGTCGCGTCCTCTTCGGCGCTGCCATGCGTGAGCAGCGTCTCGACCAGTTCATCGCTGACCGGCACCGGCATGTCCAGGCCGAAGGTGACGATCTTCAGCACGCCGCGGGTGGAGCGGATGGGTCGCCAGTTGCTGGCCAGCCGGTCGAGCCGGATGAACAGGTAGTAGGGGAACAACGGCTCGCTGACCCACTCGAGCTTGCCGCGGCGTTTCTTCTGGACCTGGAGCACGGGGTGGAAGATCTCGTAGCCCTGGTTGGCCAGGTGCTCGGCGGCGCGGAAGGACTCTCCGCCCTTGCACTGGATCACGTACCAGCGGGGCACGGCATCATCGGCCTCGGCCTGGCGAATCTCGGAATCGCTCATGTCGCTCCTGATAAGGGTTCCTGCAAGGAGCTGTCGGATTTGACGGATCTCGCAGCAGATCAGCGACAAGTACGACAGGCTCCTAGTATCACTGCCGGGGCTCTGCAACAATCCCACCGCATGCCAGCCCGGAGGATATCGCACGGTTGACATGGGCCGGACGCTGCCCGGCCCGGCTGCCGATTCCGGGATTTTACCATCGATGATCGAGGCCTGCGTGGCCTCAGTCGCGCCCACTGCAAGGAGTGCTCCCCGACATGCCGTCCCCCACCGCCCGACGCAGCTGGCGCGATGCCCTGGCCATCTACCTGCGTGCGCCGGTCATCACCATGCTGTTCCTGGGCTTCTCCGCCGGCCTGCCCTTCCTGCTGGTGTTCTCGACCCTCTCGGCCTGGCTGCGCAGCACCGGGGTCGAGGTGGCGGCCATCGGCTTCTTCGCCTGGATCGGCATGCTCTACTCGATCAAGTTCTTCTGGGCCCCGGTGGTGGATCGGCTCGCCCTGCCGCTGCTGACCCGCACCTTCGGCCAGCGCCGAGGCTGGATGCTGCTGGCCCAGGCGATGATCGCCATTGGCCTGGTCGGGCTGGCCGGGGTCGACCCGGTGGGCCACCTGCCCCTGGTGGCCGCCTTCGCCCTGCTGGTGGCCTTCGGCAGCGCGACCCAGGACATCGCCATCGACGCCTTCCGCATCGAGTCCGCCCCGGACGATATCCAGGCCGCCATGGCCTCGACCTACATCATCGGCTATCGCGGCGGACTGCTAGCGGCCGGCGCGGGCGCCCTCTACGTGGCCTCGCTGGCCTCGTGGGAGGCGGCCTACCTGACCATGGCGGCGCTGGTGGGGATCGGGGTGGTCACGGTGCTGCTGCGCCCGGAACCCGAGCGACTCTCGCTGACCACCCAGCTGATCCACGAGCCTCGGGTGCGCATCTTCCTGCGGGCCTCCCGCGGCCGGGCGAAGCCGCTGCGGCGGCTCGGCGCCTGGGTGATCGGGGCGATCGTCTGCCCCTTCACCGACTTCTTCACCCGCCACCGACACAAGGCGCTGTGGCTGCTGCTGTTCGTGGCGGTGTTCCGGATCAGCGACCTGGCCATGGCCTCCATGGCCAACCCCCTCTACATCGACCTCGGCTTCACGCTGGCCACCATCGCCAATGTCACCAACGTCTTCGGCATCGCCATGAGCATAGGTGGCGGGATCCTCGGGGGGCTGCTGGTGGCCCGCTACGGCATCGGGCCGATCCTGGTCCTGGGGGCGGTGGCCGCAGCGCTGACCAACCTGCTGTTCGTGGCCCTGGCAATGGCCGGCCAGAGCCTGCCGATGCTGGTGATGGCGATCATCGGCGACAACCTGGCCAATGGCCTGGCCAGCGCCGTGTTCATCGCCTTCCTCTCGAGTCTCACTTCGCGTGCCTACACGGCCACCCAGTACGCACTCTTCTCATCGCTGATGACCCTGCCCGGCAAGTTCCTCAGCGGCTTCGGCGGCCTGGTGGTGAGTGGGGAGGGCTATGCCACCTTCTTCCTGATCTCCACGCTGCTCGGGCTGCCGGCCGTGCTGCTGGCGATCTGGATCAGCCGCGACCGCGAACTGGTGCCGGCCCCCCGGGCCGCCTGATCGCCATGGACCTATCGCTCGGTCAGTCGGCCAGCCGCGCCTGCAGCCAGGCCAGCGCCCCCGGCGTGGTTCGCCACTGGTCGCGCATCAGGGTGCGATACTGCCAGGCCTCGGCACGGGAACCGGGCTCGGCGACGCCCTCGCCACCGCCGACCGGACGCGGGTTCTCGGCACACAGCATGGCCATGGCGTGGGGGTTGTGGCGGGCCACCTCGCCCAGCGCCTCGGCGGCCTCGTCGCGGCGCTCCAGGCGGTAGAGCGCCAGCACCCGCCCCATCAGCAGCCCCAGCGGCGGGGTCTCGTCGTCATCGCCGTCGAGCTCGCGCTCGCTCAGGGCCAGGGCCGCGCGGTCACGCCCCTCCCGGAGCAGCTGGTCGAGGACCAGCTCGCGCAGGCCCAGGCTGTCCTGGTCATCCAGGGTGAGCAGCCGCTCGGCGAGCTCACGGGAGCGCGCCCGGGCGCCGCGCTCCATGCCCACCACCAGCGCCAGACCGGTGCGCAGCAGCACGGCATTGTCGGCACTGTCCCACAGGAAGGCGCCCTCGCCCTCGGCGCGCACCTGCTCGAGCCAGCGCTCCAGCCGGCTCGCCAGGGGCTCGAACAGGCTAGGCGCCATCCACGGCAGGCTGCCGAAGCGGCTGGCCAGCGCCAGCGCCAGGGATTGCACCACGGCGGGGGCGTCCAGCCACTCGGGATGGGCGCAGAGCGCCGGCAGCCACTCCCCGGCATGGGGCCAGGGATCCTCGTCGAAGCCCATCGGGGCGTCGCTCTCGACCCGCGCCCGGAAGACCTTCTGCCAGGCGGCGAACAGGGTGTCCTCGCGGGCGGTGGTGTGGTACTCGAGGCTGCCATCGTCGCCGACGCGGATCTCCAGGCGCGGGGCCACGGGCAGCGATTCCAGCAGCGCCTGCAGGGCCACCAGCGGCTCGGCCAGGTCCTCCTCGGCACTGAGCAGCTGATCGGCGAGCGTCGCCCCGGGGTTCTCGGCCAGGTCGGCCAGGAACTGCAGCTGGTCGGGGTCCAGGTCGCCCTGGCGGGCCAGGCGCCGGAACCAGAAGCGCGACCGCTCGGCGGCTTCCTGCTCATGCCCCTCGTGCAGCAGCAGCATGGCCTCGATATAGGCCAGGGTCGGCGAGTCGGGCAGGGCCTGCTGGGCGCGCACGAAGGCCGCCCGGGCACTGTCCAGGTCATCGTTGTCCAGGTGCATCAGGCAGAGCCGCTCCAGGGCCACGCCGCGCAGGAACAGCGGCCCGCGGTCGAGCACGGCGTCGAGCAGCGCCTCGCGCTTGCGGTGGAAGCCGCGCTCCTGGTAGAGGTCGATGAGGATCTCGAAGGCGGGCTCGGCCTGCTCGGGGAGGGTCAGCCAGTCGGCACGCTCGAACAGCGACTCGAGGATCTGCTGGGCCCGCCCGCGCTGGCCGGACTCGGCGGCGATCAGCCCGGCCTCCAGCAGCGCCTGGGCCGGGGCGCGGCCGCTGGCCAGGGCGGCCTTGAGGGTATCGCCCTTCCAGTCGCGCAGCGAGAGCATCCACATCAGGTGCGGCGGCACATGACCGGGCAGGCTGACCGCCCCGCAACAGTGCTTGGTCTTGCGCCCGGAATCGCACCAACAGGGTTCGTTGCGCCCGGGCCGGGCCAGGGGCTCGGCGGCGAAGTCGAGTCGTGCCAGCGGGGTCTGCGACCACAGCTCCGGCGCCAGCGCCTGGGCCAGCGCCAGGTTGCCGCCGACCAGGGCTGGCCCCTCGTCGCGGGCCCAGGCCATCAGCGTGGGGTAGCGCTCGTCCTGGCGAATGGCCACCAGGGCACCCGAGGCAAAGCCCAGCAGCTGTTCTACCCATACTGCCAGCATCGCGCACTCCAACGTTTGGAAAACGGCATAGTCTACCAGTCCGGCGCCAGGCTGGGCAGGTGGGTCTGTCGCCTGTCCGGGAGATCAGGCGTGCCCTCTGGGGAACAGCGGTCGGGTGCGCTCGGCCATGTCGAGTCTCGCGCCGAGGCGCACCAGATTCCAGTAGTGGCCGTTGAGGGTGCGCGAGAGCAGCAGCGTGTCCGCCGGGGGCTGCAGGCGGTCCATGGCTGCCCAGACCTTCGGGGAGAGCTCGCGCAGCCGACGGTGTACCCGGACGTCGCCGAAGTCCTGCTCACCCGGTTCGAACAGCGGCGTGACCGCCTCGGCCGCCTCGCGGTAGAGGGCCAGGGGCGCCCCCTGCCCCTGACGGCCACCCAGTTCGAGCATCGCCGCGTCCATGGCCATGGGATCCCCCGCCAGGGTCGCCTCGAGCAGCCGCATCATCGCGGCCAGGCGCGCCTCGGGCACCGGGATCACGGCGCCGAGATCGTAGATCACCAGACGCCCCGTCGGGTCGGCGGCGAAGTTGCCGGCATGGGGGTCGGCATGCAGCTCGCCATGGGTGAAGAGTTCCTCGGTCAGCCAGTCGGCGAGCGTCGTTGCCACCCGCTGGCGCAGGGCGTCGTCGGCCGCCTCGAGATCACGCAGCGGGGTCCCGGCGACGTAGCGCATGGCCAGCACCCGCGGGCCGGAGAAGTCCGGCAACGGCTCGGGGATCACCAGGCTGTCGAGGTGCGCATAGCGCGAGCGGTAGCGGGCCAGTGCCTGTGCCTCCGCGTGGTAGTCCAGCTCGCCGCGCAGGCTCACCGCCAGCTCCTCGAAGAGCGCATCGAGCCGCGCCTGGGGCACCTTGAACCAGCGCCCCAGGCGCATCAGGCGTCGCACCTGCGCCAGGTCGCTCTCCAGTACCTCGGCCAGTCCCGGATACTGCACCTTGAGCACCAGGGTCTCGCCGTCCCGGGTCGTGGCGCGGTGCACCTGGCCCATGGAAGCGCTGGCGAAGGGGCGCTCCTCGATGCCGGAGAACACCGCATCCAGATCGCCGTACTGGGCGGCCAGGGTGCGGCGGATGCCCGTCCAGGGCATCGGTTCGGCCTGGCGCTGCAGGCGGGAGAGCTCCTCGGCGAGGTCGGGCGGCAGCAGGTCGTCCCACTGGGACATGATCTGGGCCAGCTTCATGGCCGGCCCCTTCAGCTCGGAAAGCCCCTCGAAGAGGGCCTCTCCCAGGGCCCGCCAGTCGGCCTGCCCGCCCATTCGGGTGCGGATCAGCGCCCCGCCGGTGCGGGCGCCGAGTCCCAGCAGGCGCCGGGTACGACCGCGTTCGCGCATGCCTCTCTCCTCCGATCAATATTGTACAACCATTGTACATCTATTGGTGCAGCTTACACCTGGCGAGGCGTGGCGAATACTGGAAGAATGTCCATGTCATTCACCGCGACGAGCCATCATGCGACTGATCATCGCCGAGAAACCGAGCCTGGCCCGGGCCATCGCCGAGGCCCTGCCCGGCTCCCCCCGCCGCGACGACGGGGCCCTGGTGGTGGGTGAGACCACGGTCACCTGGTGCCTGGGCCACCTTCTGGAACAGGCCCCGCCCGATGCCTACGACCCGGCCCTGAAGCAGTGGCGCCTCGACCAGCTGCCGATCCTGCCGGGCCGCTGGAAGCTGATGCCTCGCCCGAAGGCCCGCGGCCAGCTGGCGGTGATCCGTCGACTGCTCAAGTCCGCCCGCGAGGTGGTGCATGCCGGCGACCCCGACCGCGAGGGGCAGCTGCTGGTGCAGGAGGTGATCGAGCACCTGGGCTGGAAGGGGCCGGTGTCGCGGCTGCTGGTCAGCGACCTCAACCGCCCGGCGGTGCAGCGCGCGCTCGCCCGGCTCGAGGACAATGGCCGCTTCGAGCCTCTCTACCGGGCGGCCCAGTGCCGTGCCCGGGCCGACTGGCTCTACGGTATCAACCTGACCCGCGCCTGGACGCTCACCGGCCGCCAGGCCGGCCACGACGGCGTGCTCTCGGTGGGACGGGTCCAGACTCCGGTGCTGGGGCTGGTGGTGCGCCGCGACGCCGAGATCCGCGACTTCGTCCCCAGGCCCTTCTTCGTGCTGTGGGCCGACCTCGCCGTCGCGCAGGGCCGGTTGCGCGCCTGGTGGGTGCCCGGGGAGGCCCATCCCCTCGACGACCAGGGGCGCCTGCTGGTCCGGAAACCGGCCGCCGCCCTGGCGGAGCGCCTGCCCGGTGCCGAGGGTCGGCTCACGGCACTCGAGCGCCGTGACAAGCGCCAAGCCGCTCCCCTGCCCTACTCGCTCTCGGCGCTTCAGGTGGACGCGGCACGGCGCCATGGGCTCTCCGCCAAGGCGACCCTGGACATCTGCCAGCGTCTCTACGAGCGCCATCAGCTGATCACCTACCCCCGCTCGGACTGCCGCTATCTGCCCGAGGAGCATTTCGCTTCGGCCCGGAGCACGCTGGAGGGCGCCTGCCGCCAGGACGAGACGCTGCGAGGCTGGCTGGCCGGGGCGGATCTCTCACGGCGCTCCCGAGCCTGGGACGATCGCAGGGTCGGCGCCCACCACGCCCTGGCGCCCACCGGCAAACCCGCCGACCTCGCGCGACTCGAGAAGGCCGAGGCCGATGTCTTCCGGCTGATTGCCCGCAACGTCCTGGCCCAGTTCTATCCCGCGCTTTCCACCCGCGAGGTGAAGGCGGCATTTTGCCTCCTCGACGAGACCTTCCGCGCCCGGGGCCAGGAGATCCTCGACCCCGGCTGGAAGCCGCTGTTCACCACCCGTGACGAGGCACCACCGCTGCCACCGCTCACCGAGGGGGAGACTTGCCGGGTCCTGGAGGCCGGTGTCGAGGACCGTGAGACCCGCCCGCCGGAGCCCTTCACCGACGCCAGCCTGATCAAGGCGATGATGAACATTGCCCGCTACGTGGAGGACCCGGCCGTCCGGCGCACCCTGCGCGAGCACGACGGCCTGGGCACCGAGGCGACCCGGGCCGGCATCATCGAGACGCTGGTGGAGCGCGGCTACCTGATCCGCCAGGCAAAGGCGCTGCGCGCCACGCGGCTCGGCAGCGCGCTGATCGCCTCGCTGCCCGAGGCGGTGGGCCGCCCCGAGCGTACCGCGCTCTGGGAGCAGCGCCTGGTCGCCATCGCCGAGCAGGGCGACGCCCCGGCCCCCTTCCTCGCGGCCCTGGTCGAGGACCTGCATGGCCTGCTCGCCGCCGCCGACGCGGGGCGGATGCGCGAGGCGCTGCACAGCGCCCGGGGCGAGCAGGCCCCGGCGGAGCGCTCGGCTCGAGGCCCCCGGCGCGGCGGGTCGCGCCGCAGGACGCCCGCGGCACGGCGCACTCGCCGCCCATGATCCCGGGAGCTGCCCCATGACCCCTGCGACCCACTGGATCGTCGGCCCTGGCGCCCTGGGACGGCTGATCGCCCTCCGGCTGGCCGGACGGGTCCCGGTGAGGCTGGTCGGCCGCCGCCCGCTTCCCGACCGCCAGACCCTGGTCACCCCGGAGGGCGACGCCCGGGTACAGGCAGTTGTCATGGCGCGGATCGATGCCCTGCCCGCGGAGCCCCCGGCCGTGGTGCACCTGACCACCAAGGCCCACGGCGCCGAGGCGGCCCACGCCGCCCTTGCCGCCCGGCTGCCCGCCGGGGTGCCGCTTGTGCTGTGGCAGAACGGCTTCGCCTGTCAGCCCCGGCTCACCGAGCACCATCACGGCCCGGTGCTCTGCGCCACCACCACCGAGGGCGCCCATGTACAGGACGACGACCGGGTGACCCATGCCGGCCATGGCCACACCTACATCGGCGCCCTGGACGGGAGCCATGCGGACCTGGCCACCGCGCTGGCGCAGACCCTGACCGCCGCCGGGCTGCCGGCCGAGGCGGTTGCCGACATCCGCGTGCGGCTATGGCGCAAGCTGGCCGTCAATGCCGCCATCAACCCCCTGGTCGCCCGGTTCGCGATCCGTAACGGGCAGTTGCGCGACCGCCCCTTCCGCCCCATGGCCGAGAGGCTGATCACCGAGGTCGCGGCGATCCTCGCCGCCGAGGGCGTGACCCCTCCCGGCGATGGGGGGCTGGAGGGCTGGCGGCAGCTGGTCTGGCAGGTCGTCGAGGCCACGGCGAGCAACCGGGCCTCCATGCTGCAGGACGTGATGGCCGGCCGCCTCACCGAGCACGAGGCGATCCTCGTCCCGCTGCTGGACGCCGCCTCACGGCACCGGCTGACGGCCCCCTGCCTGGCACGCCATCTCCATGACCTGCGACTCCGGGCGGCGGCATTGGCGGAACCTCCGGCGGCTTGCTAGTCTTGAGTGACTATGATTCCGGGCCGGCGGCCCCCTCAGACTGCCGACTCAAGGTCGGGGAACATGCAACCGGATTCACGCCTCGCCATCGCACTGGCTAGCGTCCTGGCGCTGGTGGCGCTGCCCACGCAGGCCGACTCGGCCATGCCCGCCTACGGCGGCATGGCGCAGGATCTGGTGCACCTCGACAATGGCATGATCGTCCAGGGAAGCGACGTCGAGACCCCCGATGGCTATACCTCGGGCTTCCGCCTCACCGCCGGCTTCACGCCGCAGCACCTGCCCCGCCTCGACCTCGGCGCCGAATTCAGCTACCGCGAGAGCGATGACGTGCCGGTGTCCCTCACCGATGGCCAGCAGCTCCTCGACACCACCAGCCTGGGAGGCAGCCTGGTGGCCGGCGTGCGTCTCGGGCCACTCGGCCTCTATGCCAAGTCGGGCCTGGCGGAGTGGCAGGGAGATCCCGTCGGGGGCGGTGACCAGCTTCGCGAGGGCGGGGGTACGGCCAGGGTGCAGGGCTTCGGTGCCCGCTTGCAGCTGCGCCACCTGGTGAGTCGCCTGGAGTTCGAGGAGATCGATGCGCCGGCCATGAACCACCTCAACCTGATGACCGCCTCGCTGCACTTCCCTTTCTAGCTGCAAGCTGCAAGCTGTAGGATGATGGTGTCCATCCAGGCACAAGCCACAAGGGATTTCCTTGTCGCTTGTGCCTTGCCGCCTGAAGCCGGCCGAAGGCCTAACCCGTATTGCGCAGCCCCGCGGCGATCCCCGCCATGGTCACCATCAGCGCGCGGGAGAGGTCCGCGCTGATCGCCCCGTCGGCATCGCGGTTACGCTGCAGGAGCTCGGCCTGCAGGCCGTGCAGCGGATCGATGTAGGGGTTGCGCACCTCGATGGCCTGGCGAATCAACGGCGTCTTCTCCAGCAGTTCCTGCTGGTCGAGCACCTCCAGCAGCGCCTCGTGGAGTCGACCGAAGCGGGTGCGCAGCCGCTCCCCGAGCGCCTTGAGGGCCGGCTCGTCGACCAGCCGGTGCTCGTAGTAGGCGGCGATCCCCACGTCGGCCTTGGCCAGCAGCATCTCCAGCATGTCCAGGTAGGTACCGAAGAAGGGCCACTGGTCGCGCATCTCGCGGAGCACCTCGAGCCCCCCCTCCTCCTCCAGCCGCTGGCTGAAGGCCTCGCCACTGCCCAGCCAGGCCGGCAGCATCAGGCGGATCTGGGTCCAGGCGAAGATCCAGGGAATCGCCCGCAGGGTCTCCACACCACCGTCCTGGCGACGCTTGGTGGGGCGTGAGCCCAGTGGCAGACGCCCGAGGGCGCCTTCCGGGGTCACCGAGCGGAAATAGGGGACGAAATCGGGATCCTCGCGCACCACCCCCACATAGGCGCCATGGGCCACCTCGGCCAGGCGGTCCATCTCCTCGCGCCATTCCGGCCTGGGCGCCGGCGGCGGCAGCAGGCTCGCCTCTAGCACCGCACAGGCATAGATCTCCATGGAACGCAGGGCGATCTCCGGCTGGCCGAACTTGAAGCGGATCATCTCGCCCTGCTCGGTCACCCGCAGGCTGCCGTTCACCGAGCCCGGCGGCTGGGAGAGGATGGCCGCGTGGGCGGGACCGCCACCCCGGCCCACGGTACCGCCGCGGCCATGGAAGAGGGTGAGGTCGACCCCGTGGCGGTCGCAGACCGCCACCAGCGTCTCCTGGGCCCGGTACTGCGCCCAGGCCGCAGCCAGCTGGCCGGCATCCTTGGCGGAGTCCGAATAGCCGATCATCACCTCCTGGCTGTCGCCGGCCAGGGCGCGATACCCCGGCAGCGCCAGCAGGTGGTCGATGACCTCTCCGGCGTGGTCGAGGTCATCGAGGGTCTCGAACAGCGGCGCGATAGGCAAGGTGACCGTGCCCCCCACCTCCTTCATCAGCAGCGCCACGGCGAGCACGTCGGACGGCTCCCCGGCCATGGAGATGATGTAGGTCCCCAGCGCCTCACGATGCTCGGAGGCGATGACCCGGAAGGTATCGATGACCTCGCGGGACTCGGCGGAGCACTCCCAGCGCCGCGGGATCAGTGGACGCCGCGAGGCGAGCTCGGTGAGCAGGAACTCCTGGCGCTGCGCCTCGTCCCAGTCGCGGTAGTGGCCGAGCCCCAGGCCATGGGTGAGTTCCTCCATCACCTGGGCGTGGCGACTGGCTTCCTGGCGCAGGTCGAGCTTGGTCAGGGTCACCCCGAACACCGCCACGCGGCGCAGGGTGTCGAGCAGCACGCCGTTGGCGATGGTGTCGAGCCCCACGTCACACAGCGAGCGATAGCAGGCCAGCAGGGGGGCATAGAGCTGGTCGCGGGTCTCGATGATGGGGCCACCCTTGTAGCTGCCCCCGTCGAGCTCGGCCTTGGCCCAGTCACGGGTCGCCTCGACCCTCGCAAGCAGGCGCTTGATCAGTTCGCGGTAGGGTTCGGCGACATCGCCCACCTCGGCCTTGAGCGCGCTGTTGGCCTTCCACATGGAGAGCTCGGCCTTGAGCTGCTCCAGGTCGCGCAGGTAGAGGTCCGCCGCCATCCAGCGACCCAGCAGCAGCACCTCCCGGGTCACCTTCGCCGTAACGTTGGGATTGCCGTCGCGATCGCCGCCCATCCAGGACGCGAAGCGGATCGGTGCGGCGTCCAGCGGCAGGCGCTCGCCGGCGGTCTCCAGCAGCAGGTTGTCCAGGTCGCGGTGGAAGTCGGGCACCGCCTGCCACAGGGAGTTCTCGATCACCGCGAAGCCCCACTTGGCCTCGTCCACCGGGGTCGGTCGCTCATGGCGGATCTCGTCGGTGTGCCAGGCCTGGCTGATCAGCTCCTCCAGGCGGCCCTGGGCACGCGCCCCGCGCTCCGGGTAGTCCCCGGAGGACTCGATGGCCGTGAGGCAGTCGTCGATGGCGTCATACTTCTGGATCAGGGTGCGGCGAATGACCTCGGTGGGGTGCGCGGTGAGCACCAGCTCGACGCGCATGCCGGAGAGGGTCTCCACCAGCTTGCGCGGCGAGTGGCCCTCGCCCCGGGCCCGCTCGAGCAGCTCGGAGAGCACCGGCTGGGAGCCGGGCTTGTAGTCCTCGACCCGACGGAAGCGCGCCCGATAGTGCTGCTCGGCGATATTGGCCAGGTTGAGGAACTGGTTGAAGGCCCGGGTCACCGGCAGCAGGTCCCGGTCGGGCAGCTTGCGCAGGTACTCGATCAGGGCGCGCTGGCTGCCCTCCTCGCCCTGGCGGCCGCGCTTGGCGAAGCTGCGAATGGTCTCGATGCGGTCGACGAAGCCCGGGCCCAGGTCATCGGCGATGGTGCGGCCCAGGCTGTCGCCCAGGATACGGACATTGTCACGCAGCGATTCATGCAGGTCATGGCTCATGGCCGGGACTCTCCTTGCGGCGGTTCCTGAACGGGGGTGTCGAGGCGCTTGGCGTCCTGCCAGTGCCGCTCAATGGCCTCCAGGCCGGCCTCCTGCAGCGGCACCTCGGCGGCGGCCAGGGCCGCCTCAACGTGACGGAAGCGCCGCTCGAACTTGGCATTGGTGGCCCGCAGGCACTGCTCGGGTTCGGCCTTGAGCGTGCGCGCCAGGTTGGTCACCGCGAACAGCAGGTCGCCCACCTCCTCGGCGGCATGCGTCCGGTCCCCCTCGGCCAGGGCCTGCTCCACCTCGTCGAGCTCCTCGCGGATCTTGGCCAGCACGCCATGGGCATCCGGCCAGTCGAAGCCGACCCGGGCGGCACGCTTGGAGAGCTTGGCCGCCCGGGAGAGGGCCGGCAGGGTGCGGGGGACATCGTCCAGCACCGACGCCGCGGCGCTGTCACGCGAGGCACCCGGGGTGTCGCTTGCCCGCTCGGCGCGCTCCTCGGCCTTCAGCGACTCCCAGCGGGAGTGGACCTGTCGGGTCTCGATGTCCTCGGCACTGACCCCCGGCGGGCGGCGCGAGGCCAGGGTCCCGTCGGGGAAGACGTGGGGATGACGGCGCAGCATCTTGGCGGTGAGGACATGGACCACCTCGTGGAAATCGAAGCGCCCTTCCTCGGCCCCGAACTGGCTGTAGTAGACCACCTGGAAGAGCAGGTCACCGAGCTCGCCGGGCAACTCGTCCCAGGCCCGACGCTCGATGGCATCGGCGACCTCGTAGGCCTCCTCCAGGGTATGGGGCACGATGGAGTCCCAGTCCTGCTTCACGTCCCAGGGGCAGCCCTGATCGGTGTCACGCAGCACGGCCATCAGCTCGAGCAGGTCATCGAGGTCATACCGGGGCTTGCTCATGTCATCCTCCTCCTGCGCTTGCCCGACTTGCCCTGGCCACCCCCGCTGCGCAGCCGTCGCACCTCGATGACGTTGGGCAGCTGCTGGATGCGCGAGAACAGACGCCCCAGGGTCTCCAGGCCGTCGACCTCGACGGTGATGGACATGCGTGCGATGCCGTCATCGGTGTCGGTGAGGGTGTTCACCGAGAGGACGTTGACGCGGTCGTTGCTGAGCACGCCGGTGACATCGCGCAGCAGTCCCGAGCGGTCCCAGGCCTGGATCTCGATGTCCACCGGGTACTGGGTGCGGGCACGCTCGCCCCACTCCACCTCGATGATGCGCTGGGGCTCGTCCAGGCGCAGCTGCAGGATATTGGGGCAGTCCTGGCGATGCACGGTGACGCCGCGCCCCTGGGTGATGAAGCCGACGATGGCGTCGCCGGGCACCGGATGGCAGCAGTTGGCCATGCTGGTCTTGAGGTTGCCCACCCCGAGCACGGTGATGTCGCTGCCACTGCCCTTGCCCAGCGCCTTGCGGGGCTTGGCCAGCAGGCGGTCGAGCTGTTCCTGATCGTCGCTCTCGCCGAACAGCTGCTGGGCCTGGTGCAGCACCTGGCCGATGCGCAGGTCGCCCGCCCCCAGGGCCGCATACATGTCGTCCGGGGTGGGGTAGTTGACCTTGTTGGCCAGGCGCGTCAGGTCCATGCCCTCGACGTCGAGACGCTTCATCTCGCGCTCGAACAGCGCCCGGCCCTCCTCGAGGTTGCGGTCACGGGCCTGCAGCTTGAACCAGGCCTGGATCTTGGCCCGCGCCCGGGAGGTGCGCACGTAGCCCAGGTTGGGGTTGAGCCAGTCGCGGCTGGGCCCGCCCTTGCTGGCGGTGAGGATCTCCACCTGCTGGCCGGTCTTGAGCCGGTAGGTGAGCGGTACGATGCGGCCGTTGACCTTGGCCCCCCGGCAGCGGTGGCCCACCTCGGTGTGTACCCGGTAGGCGAAGTCGATCGGCGTGGCGACCCGGGGCAGGTCGATGACGTGGCCGTCCGGGGTGAAGACGTAGATGCGGTCCGGGGCCACGTCGCTGGTCAGTCCCTCGCGCAGGTCGCCGAAGTCGCCCACCTCCTCGTGCCACTCCAGCACCTGGCGCAGCCAGGCGATCTTCTCCTCGTAGCTGGCGCTTCGCGCGCTGGTGTCGTGGCCCTTGTAGCGCCAGTGGGCACAGACCCCGAGCTCGGCCTCCTCGTGCATGGCGAAGGTGCGGATCTGGATCTCGAGCACCTTGTTCTCGGGGCCGAGTACCGCGGTGTGCAGCGACTGGTAGCCGTTCTTCTTGGGGTTGGCGATGTAGTCGTCGAACTCGTTGGGGACGTGATGCCAGCGCGAGTGGACGATGCCCAGCACCGTGTAGCAGTCGGTCACCTCGGGCACCAGGATACGCACCGCCCGGATGTCATGGACCTGGGAGAAGTCGATGCGCTTGCGCTTCATCTTGCGCCAGATCGAGTAGATGTGCTTGGCGCGCCCGTCGACCTGGAAGCGGCTGATCCCCTGGGCCGACATCAGCGACTTGAGGGTATTCACCACCTCGCTGATGTAGCGGTCGCGGTCCAGGCGCTTCTCGGCGAGCTGGCGGGCGATGGCCTTGTACTCCGCCTCGTGCAGGTAGCGGAAGGAGAGGTCCTCGAGCTCCCACTTGAGCTGTCCGATGCCCAGGCGATGGGCCAGGGGCGCATAGATATCGAAGACCTCCCGAGCCACCTGCAGGCGCTTCTCCCGCGGGGCGTCGCGCACCTGGCGCAGGGCGCAGGTACGCTCGGCGATCTTGATCAGGGCGACGCGGACGTCGTCGATCAGGTTGACCAGCATCTTGCGCAGGTTGTCCTGCTGGTCGTGCTGGCTCAGCCCCTGGCTGGGGGCCTGGAAGGTGCTGATGGCGGCCATCTGCAGCACGCCGTCGATGAGCCCGGCGACCTCGTGGCCGAAGCGCTTGTCGACCTCCTCGAGGCCGATCAGCTTCTCGCGGACGGCACGGTAGAGCACCGCGGCCTCCAGCGCCGGCTGGTCGAGCTTGAGCTCGCCCAGGATGTCGGCCATCTCGAGGCCCATGCGAAAGCTCGAGCCATCCTTGAGCCAGGCCTTGTGGGGGCGGTCGGACGCCAGCTCCAGCTGCTGTGCCAGCTCGCAGGCACGGCGCATCTCGTCGACGTCGCGCAGCTTGACGTCGTCCTGCAGGCGTGTGAGCCACTGGTCGATCGCGACCCTCCCGTCCCCGGTCAGCGGCTGCTCTTCACGCACTTTAACCATCGCTTGACGCTCCTTGGGCCTGCCGCGCCGAGCCGGGATACTCGAACAGCAGCATGGATTCCAGGTGTGAGGTGTGCACGAACATGTCGGCCACGGCCGCACGCCGGATACGATAGCCACCATGCACAAGGTGTGCCGCATCCCGGGCCAGGGTGGCCGGATCACAGGAGATGTAGAGCAGCCGCGGCACCGGATGTTCCACCAGTGCCCGGCTTACCGCCTCGGCTCCCTCCCGGGGCGGGTCCAGCACCACCATCTCGGGGACGGCCTCCTGTAGCAGGGCGCGCACGGCCGGCGGCGCGGCGAGATCCGCCTGACGCGCCACGACGTCCAGGCCCCGTCCTGGCGCATTGGCGCGGGCATTCTCGCCAAGCCGCGCAACCATCGCCGGATTACCCTCCACCGCCGTCACCCTTGCACCGGCGGAGGCCAGCGGCAGGCTGAAATTGCCCACGCCGGCGAACAGGTCCAGTACCCGCTCGCCGGCGGCCAGCGGCGCCAGCCAGGACAGGGCCGTCCTCACCATCAGGCCATTGACCTCGGCATTGGCCTGCAGGAAGTCCCCGGGGGCGACGCTCAGGGCGAGGTCCCCGTCTGGCCCCGGCACCCGGCAACGTAGTGCCGGTGCGGCAGTCAGCCAGTCGAGCTCGGGCGCCTCGCGACCCAGCCAGCGGGCCAGGTGGACGCCATGGGCCCTGGCGAAGGCCTGCCAGCGCCGCACATCCCCCGGGTTGTCACGCAGCTGCCGCACGACCACCACCACTGCCTGATCGCTCTCGAGCAGCTCGAGGTGCCCCACCTGGCGCGGAGCCTCGAGCTCTGCCAGCAGCAGGTGCAGCGGCACCAGCAGGGCGTCCAGGGCCGGCACCAGCAAGGTGCAGGCGTCGATGTCGATCAGGCGATGGGTATGGCGCGCGCGAAAGCCCAGGTGGACGTCACCGTCGGCGTCCACCTTGACGCCCAGGCGGGCGCGCCGGCGGTAGTCCTGTCCCGCGCCGGCGAGCAGCTCGGGCGACGCGGCCAGGGCGATGCCCTGGCGCCCCAGCAGCTCCTCCAGGACCGCCTGCTTGTGGCGGCGCTGCGCCGGTAGCGCAAGGTGCTGCAGGTCGCAGCCGCCACAGCGCCCGAAGGAGGGACAGGGGGGTAAGACGCGCTCCGGCGAGGCCAGCAGCAGCTCCTGCACATGGGCCTCGTCGAAGCGCTTGCGGGTGCGATGGACGGCGACCTTCACGTGCTCGCCGGGGAGTGCGCCCTCGATGAACACCGTCTTGCCCAGGGCGGTGCGCGCCACCCCTCGCCCGTCATGGGCCAGCCCCCGGATCTCCAGGGTATCCTGCTCGCCGACGCCGGAGGCCTCCCGGCGTTCCCCCTGGCGCCCATGCAGCCCCGAGACACCCGACGCCGCGCGCCTCGGACGACGCTTGCCCAGCATGGCCATGCTCAGCGCTCCGGGGCGAACAGGCCGGTGGAGAGGTAGCGATCGCCACGGTCGCAGACGATGAAGACGATCACCGCATTCTCGACCTCGGCGGCGATCCGCAGCGCGCCGGCGAGCGCCCCGCCGGACGACACCCCGGACAGGATGCCCTCCTCCCGGGCCAGGCGACGCATGTGCTTCTCGGCCTCCTGCTGGCCGATGTCCAGCACCCGGTCGACGCGGCGGGGGTCGAAGATGCTCGGCAGGTACTCCGGCGGCCAGCGGCGGATGCCGGCGATGCTGGCCCCGTCCTCGGGCTGCAGGCCGATGATCTGTACCTCGGGGTTGCGCTCCTTGAGGTAGCGCGACACGCCCATGATGGTGCCGGTGGTACCCATGGAGCTGATGAAGTGGGTGATGGTGCCGCCGGTCTGCTCCCAGAGTTCCGGGCCAGTGGTGCGGTAGTGCGCCAAGGGGTTGTCCGGGTTGGCGAACTGGTCCAGGCGCTTGCCATCGCCGCGGGCTATCATCGCCTCGGCCAGGTCACGGGCCTCCTCCATGCCCCCTTCCTTGCTCACCTCGACCAGTTCGGCGCCGTAGGCGGCCATGGCCTGCTTGCGCTCGGCGGAGGCACTCTCCGGCATGGTCAGCACCATGCGATAGCCCATGATGGCGGCCGCCATGGCAAGGGCGATCCCGGTGTTGCCGGAGGTCGCCTCGACCAGGGTGTCGCCGGGCGCGATCTCGCCGCGGGCCTCGGCCTGCTGGAGCATGGAGAGGGCGGGGCGGTCCTTGACCGACCCGGCGGGATTGTTGCCCTCCAGCTTGGCCAGCAGGGTATTGCCGCGCCCGGCGGTGATGCGCTTGAGACGGACCAGCGGCGTGTGGCCGACGGTCTCCTCGAGAGTGGGGAAATGCATGTAACCTTCCTGATGGAAACGCCTTTTCAGCATTATATCCCTGCGGCTGCACACTGGACAGGCATCTGCCCACCCTGTGGCATACTGGACGCCGATTCACCGCCCGACGAGCCCACCGATGTCCCTCAAGACCCGACTGATGCTGATGATCCTCGGCCTCCCCCTGCTGCTGCTGGCCCTGCTGGTCGTTGCGGTCCTGGTGCTCGAGGATCGCCAGCGCCACGCGGAACTTCGCAACCAGCTGACGCGGGGTGCCGAACTGGTCGCGCCGGCCCTGGGTGAGGCCCTGTCGACGCAGGATGACCGGGCACTGTCACGCCTGACCGACGGTCTGCTGGCGTTGCCCCATGTCCAGGCACTGAGCCTGCAGGATGGTCAGGGCGCACCCCTGCTGGCGCGCGGCAGGGTTCGCGACCTGCCGGCGCCGACCGACCCCGACACCTCACGCCTGCTGGAACGCGACCGCCGCTGGCTGCTGCAGATCCCCCTGGTCAACGGCGCGCCGACGCCGGCCTGGCTGGTGCTGGACATCGACACCACTCCCCTGCTGCTTACCCGTTATCGCCACCTGGCCAGCGCCGGCCTGGCGCTGATGCTCGCCGGCCTGCTGCTGTTCCTCGCGGCCTATGCCACCACGCGACGGCTGAGCCAGCCGCTGGAGGATGCCGGCCGCGCCCTGGATCGCCTGACTCTCGGAGTAGTGCCCGAGCGGCTGGCCATCCCCCCGGCACCGGAACTGGCCGGGCTCGCCCGACGCGTCAATGACCTGGCCGACCATCTGGAGACGGCCCGAGAGGAGATGCAGGCCCAGATCGAGCAGGCCACCGACGAGCTCCAGGAGTCCATGGAGACCATCGAGGTCCAGAACATCGAACTGGACCTGGCCCACCGTCGGGCCCTGGAGGCCAACCGCGTCAAGTCGGAATTCCTGGCCAACATGAGCCACGAGATCCGCACGCCTCTCAACGGCATCGTCGGCTTCTGTCGGCTGCTGGGACGCTCGCGGCTGGAGCCGCGCCAACGGGAATGGCTGGACCACGTGCAACGCGCCTGCGACAACCTGCTGATGCTGGTCAACGATGTCCTGGATTTCTCCAAGCTGGAGGCCGGCCGGGTGGAACTCGAGACGCTACCGCTGGACATGGTCGGCCTGGTCGACGAGGTGCTCGGCCTGCAGGCCCCGCTGGCCCAGCAGAAGGGACTGCAGCTGCTCGGCCTGGTCTACGATGACGTGCCGGCCGACCTCAAGGGCGACCCGCTGCGGATCCGCCAGGTGCTCACCAACCTGGTCCACAACGCCCTCAAGTTCACCGACGAGGGCGAGGTGATCGTGCGGGTGATGCTGGAACAGGCCGAGGCCAGCCGGGTGGTCCTGCGCGTCAGCGTCAGCGACACCGGCCTGGGGCTGACCGACGAGGCCCGCCGACGCCTGTTCCAGGCCTTCCATCAGGCCGACGTCAGCCATCCGAGAGAATTCGGCGGCACCGGCCTGGGGCTGGCCATCTGCCGTCAGCTGGTCGAGCAGATGGGCGGGGAGATCGACGTCGAGAGCGAGCCCGGCGAGGGCTCGACCTTCTCCTTCACCCTCGCCCTGTCGGCCAGCACGCAGAGCGAGCGCCCCCCGGAGCTCAGCCTGGACGGAGAGGTCATCGTGATCGAGGAGCCCCACCCTCCCACGCGTCGCGCCCTGCAGCACCTGATGACCCGCTGGGGCGCCCGGGTCACCACTCGGGCAATCGCCGGGAGCCTGCCTGCCGCCTCGCTGGTCGTGGCGGGGCTGGGGAGCGAGGACCTCGACGAGGCGCACCTGGCGGGTTGGCGACGCCGGCTGGATAGGCTGGGCTGCCCCGCCCTGCTGCTGATCAACGCCAGCCCCCCCGACCTGCCGGCCCTGCCGCTGCCGCATGGCGGCGAGGTCCTGGGCAAACCGGTCTCCCGCTCGGCCCTGGCGGATGCCGTGGACCGCCATCTGGCGGGAACGCCTCGGGCCCTGCCGGCCCCCGCGCAGCACCGGCCGTCAGCGCCGCCGGTCCGGCTGCTGGTCGTCGATGATACGGAGTCCAACCGGCGGCTGCTGGACGAACTGCTGGCCGGGCCCGGCCTCACGGTGACCCAGGCGGCAAGCGGGGAGGAAGCCCTGGCACTGGCGCATGACCGGGACTTCGACATGGTGTTGATGGACATCCGCATGGCGGGCATGGACGGGGTGGAGACGACCCGGGCATTGAGGCGCCTCGGCGGCGCCTGGCAGCGGGTGCCGGTCATCGCCGTCACCGCCCATGTACAGGGCGAGCAGCACCGGGTGCTGCGTGAGAGCGGTCTCGACGATGTGCTGATCAAGCCGCTGCAGCCGCAGCGCCTCGCCCAGTTGCTGGAGGAGCACCTGGGCATCGTGCTGCCGGCGCAGCACGCGGAGAGCGCGCCGTCGGCACGCGGTGATACCCCGGGGGAGGAGGACCCGGAGCTGGCGGTGGTGGACCTGGAGCTGGGCGCACGCCTGGCCGGCGGACGCGAGCCCCTCGCCCGGGAACTGCTGGAGAAGCTGGCCGACTCGCTGGCGCACAGCGAGCGGGCCATCCGTGACGCCGTCGCCCGCGACGACGAGGTGGCCATGCTCGACGCCCTGCATGCCCTGAATGGCGCCTGTCGCTATTGCGGCACGCCGCGCCTGGGACTGCTGGCGGAAACCCTGGAGACACGGCTGCGCTCGCGGGGCGTGTCCGCCGTGGTGCCGCTGCTCCCCGACCTCTATGCCGCCATGGGCGAGCTGCGCGCCTGGCAGGCGGCTCAGCCCTCGAGCACCACGAAGGCCATCGCCAGGGCCTCCTCGTCGGAGAGCGACAGGTGAACCGACCTCACACCGGCCGCCTCGGCCAGCTCATGGGCCTTGCCGGAGAGGACCAGTGAGGGACGCCCAAGCGCATCGTTGACCACCTGGATCTCGGTCCAGCGCATGCCCCGTCGCAGGCCGGTGCCCAGCGCCTTGACGAACGCCTCCTTGGCGGCGAACCGCTTGGCCAGGAAGGCCGCGGGCAGGACATGACCACGGAACCGTTCTCGCTCCCGCTCACCGAGCAGGCGCAGCGCGAAGCGCTCTCCGTACCGTCCCATGGCCCGCTCGAAACGGGCCACCCGGGCGATGTCGGTGCCGATGCCGATGATCATCGGCAGCAGTCCGACTCCTCGTCATGATCGTGGTCGTGTTCCTCGAGCGAGGCCACGAAACCCGCCTCCTGGCCGGCGATGGCCAGCCGCTTCATCTCGGCCACGGCCTCCTTGAGGCCCACGAAGAGCGCCCGGGCGATGATCGCGTGACCGATATTGAGCTCGTGGAGCCCGGGCAGCGCAGCAACCGCCTCGACGTTGTGGTAGTTCAGGCCGTGGCCGGCATTCACGGTGAGGCCCAGTTCGAGGGCCATCTCGGCGGCGGCGGCGAGACGGGCATGCTCGCGACGGGCGGCCTCGCCCGCGACCTCGGCATAGGCACCGGTATGCAGCTCGATCACCGGCGCGCCGGCCCTGGCCGCCGCCTCGATCTGGGCGGGCTCGGGATCGATGAACAGCGACGCCTTACAGCCGGCCGCGGCGAGCCGACGGCAGGCCGCGGCAACGGCCTCAAAGCTCCCCGCCACGTCGAGCCCGCCCTCGGTGGTCAGCTCCTCGCGCTTCTCGGGCACCAGGCAGACATGGGCCGGAGACAGCTGCTCTGCCAGGCACAGCATCTCCTCGGTGACCGCCATCTCCAGGTTCATGCGCGTATTGAGCACCTCGGCCAGCAGGCGCACGTCGCGCTCCTGGATATGGCGACGGTCCTCGCGCAGGTGCACGGTGATGCCGTCGGCGCCGGCCTCCTCGGCGAGCAGGGCCGCCTGGACCGGGTCCGGGTAGCGGGTGCCACGGGCCTGGCGCAGGGTGGCGATATGGTCGATATTGACGCCGAGCAGGATACGGGGGGGATGCATGGGGACTCCATGGGGGTCGGAAAATCAGGAATAAGCAACCCGCCTGAGCCGTGGGCTCGGGGCTGATCCGGCGGCAGCCCTGCGAGGAGGCGCTGTGAACCCATCCCTGGGCGCTACCGATGCCATCCATGGCATAGGACCTCCTCTTCGGCCTACCCCCGGCGCCCCTCACGGTCATTGCGAGAAGTGCCAGAAAGCCATCAGTGTGAACCGGCCCGCCGGCGCTGGGCAAGCTGGCGCATCAGCTCGCGGGAGCGCAGCGGACGGCTGCCGAGCAGCGGGGCCAGCGCCGCCCGGGTGACCGCCTTGGCGGGACCGGCGAGCCCCGGCTCGGCCCAGTCGCCGCGGGCCAGCAGGCGCAGGGTGCGCCCGTCGATGCCGCCCTCGCCGGCCACGAAGGCCCGCGAGGCCGGATCGAGGACATAGCGACGCTGGGGGTCGAGTTCGCCCCCCTCCGGGTCGGTGAAGCGCGGCCAGGCGTCCAGCGCTTCGAGCGCGGCCACCTCGAGCCGACGCAGCGCACCGGCGCGCCCCTCGGGCCGGGGCAGCACCTCGAGCATGGCGGTGTAGAAGGCAAAGACCTCGGGGACCGGCAGCTCCACCGGCAGTACCCGCGTCAGGAGTTCGTTGGCATAGAGGCCACAGAGAAGCCCCTCGCCGGCGAGTAGGGCCACACTGCCGCGTCCCTCCATCAACCGCAGTCGCTTGAGCTCGCCCTCGCCGACCCAGGTGACATGCAGCGGGGCGAAAGGCTGCAGCCGGCCTCGCGAACGCGAACCGGGGCGCTGGACGCCCTGGGCCACGGCCCTGACGCGGCCGTGGTGCAGCGTCAGCAGCTCCACCAGGGCGCTGGTCTCGCGGTAGGGCCGCTTGTGCAGCAGGAAGGCGGGGGCAGGCTGCATCTAATCCAGGTCGTAGCCCAGGCTCTTCAGCGCACGCTCGTCGTCGGACCAGCCGCGCTTGACCTTGACCCACAGGTTGAGCATCACCTTGGCCCCCAGGGCACGCTCCATGTCGAGGCGCGCCTCACGACCGATGTTCTTGATGCGCTCGCCGTTCTCGCCGATCAGGATCTTCTTCTGCCCGGCCCGTTCGACGAGGATCAGTGCGCTGATGTGCACCACTCGCCCTTCGTCGCGGAACTCCTCGATCTCCACGGTCATCTGGTAGGGCAACTCGTCGCCCAGCTGGCGCATGACCTTCTCGCGCACCAGTTCGGCGGCCAGGAAGCGCTGGCTCTTGTCGGTGATCTGATCCTCGGGAAAGTAGTGCACGCTCTGCGGCAGGTGCTTGGCCACCTCGCCCTCCAGCTCCGGGACGTTGGTGCCGTGCTTGGCGGAGATCGGCACGATGGCGGCGAAGTCGCGGCGCGCGCCGACCTGCTCCAGCCAGGGCAACAGGCTGGCCTTGTCCTGCAGGCGGTCGACCTTGTTGACGGCCAGGATCACCGGCGCCTCGACGTGTTCGAGGCGCTGCAGCACCACCTGGTCCTCGTCGCTCCAGCGGGTACGGTCGATGATGAAGACCACGCAGTCCACGTCACGCAGGGCCTGGACGGCGGCCTGGTTCATGAAGCGATTGATCGCCTTGTTACGATCCTTGGCCATGATGTGGATGCCGGGGGTGTCGACGTAGATGAACTGGGCCTCCCCCTCGGTCTTGATGCCCATCACCTGATGGCGAGTGGTCTGGGGACGCCGCGAGGTGATCGAGACCTTCTGGCCGAGGATCCGGTTCATGAGCGTCGACTTGCCGACATTGGGGCGGCCGACGATGGCCACGAAGCCGCAGGTGGTGGTCATGGACGGTCCCCCGTGCTGTTGGACTTGACCGGTTCGAGGCGAGAGAGCGCCTGGGCGGCGGCCTGCTGCTCGGCATGACGCCGGCTCGATCCGACGCCCAGGGTGTGCTTCTCGAGCATCTCGACGTGGCACTCGACGGTGAAGGTCTGGGCATGGGCCTCGCCCTCCACCGAGGTCACCTCGTAGCGCGGCAGGGGCACCTGGCGTGACTGCAGGAACTCCTGCAGGCGGGTCTTGGGGTCCTTCTGGGTATCGTCGAGGCTGATGGCCTCCAGCCGCTCGGCATACCAGGAGAGCACCCGCGCCCGGGCGACTTCCATGCCGGCATCCAGGTAGATCGCGCCGAGCACCGCCTCGACGGCATCGGCGAGAATCGATTCACGACGATGGCCACCGCTCTTCATCTCGCCGGACCCCAGCCGCAGGCATTCGCCGAAGGCCATCTCCCGGGCCAGCTCGGCCAGTGTCTGCCCCTTGACCAGGCGCGCACGCAGCCGCGACAGCTGGCCTTCCCTGGCCTGGGGGAAGCGCTGGAAGAGTGCCTCGGCGATGATGAAGTTGACGATGGAATCACCGAGAAACTCGAGGCGTTCGTTGTTCTGGCCGCCGTAGCTGCGATGGGTCATGGCCAGCTCGAGCAGACCGGGGTCGGCGAACGTATGGCCGATGCGGCGGCTGAAGGCGTTGAGGGAGTTGCTCACGGAGCTCCTGACTAATATTCGATGATGGACATGGGGGGTCGTGTCGGTGGACCCGGCGACGCGCGCGAGCCGCCGGGTCCGAGGGGCGGCAGGTGTCGCCCTACTGGATACGGCGCACGCTGGTGAAGCTCGGCAGTCCACCGTCCCAGTGCATCCAGACGGCGAAGGCGCGCCCGACGATGTTCTCCTCCGGCACGAAGCCCCAGTAACGGCTGTCGTTGGAGTGATCACGGTTATCGCCCATGGTGAAGTAGTGCCCCTGCGGCACCTCAAGCTCGCGCACCTGGGGACCCGGGTCCCGAGGATTATTGTAGATACGGTGTTCCAGCTCGCCCAGTTGCTCGGCCAGCAACAGCTCGGTGGGCGCCGCGGCGGGGCCGGCCTCGAGCAGCGCCTTGGGCACCGCCTCGCCATTGACGAAGAGCTGCTTGTCCTCATAACGGATCCGGTCGCCCGGCAGGCCCACCACCCGCTTGATGAAGTTCACGGCGGGCTCGTCGGGAAAGCGAAACACCATGACGTCACCCCGCTCCGGCTCGCCGACCTCCAGGATGCGGGTATTGACCACCGGCAAGCGCAGGCCATAGGCGAACTTGTTGACCAGGATGAAGTCGCCGACCTCCAGCGTCGGTCGCATCGACCCGGACGGGATCTGAAAGGGTTCGACCACGAAGCTGCGCAGTATCAGCACCACCAGCAGCACCGGGAAGAAGGAGCGGGCATAGTCGACCGGCCAGGGCTCCTTGAGCGCCTTCTCGCGGGCCCGCTCATCGAGCCCCTCGGTCGTGCCGGCCTCGGCGGTGGCCAGGCGCTGCCGGCGGGCAGGACGCCACCAGAGCAGATCGAGCAGCCAGATCACGCCGGTGACGGCCACCGCCACCACCAGCATCAGAGAGAAGTCCATGGGGTTATCCGTTCCTAGTCATTGACCCTGAGCACGGCAAGGAAGGCGTCCTGGGGAATCTCCACTCGACCGACCTGCTTCATGCGCTTCTTGCCCGCCTTCTGCTTCTCGAGCAGTTTCTTCTTGCGACTCACGTCGCCGCCGTAGCACTTGGCGGTGACGTTCTTGCGCAGCGCCTTGACGGTGGAGCGCGCCACCACCTGGCCGCCGATGGCGGCCTGGATCGCCACATCGAACATCTGCCGCGGGATCAGCTCCTTCATCTTCTCGACCAGCAGGCGACCGCGGCTGTGGGCGTGATCGCGATGGATGATCACCGCCAGGGCATCGACCCGGTCACCGTTGATCAGCACGTCCAGGCGCACCAGCTTGGCAGCCTGGAAACGCTCGAAATTGTACTCGAGCGACGCATAACCCTTGGAGATGGACTTCAGGCGGTCGAAGAAGTCCATCACCACCTCGCTCATCGGCAGCTCATAGGTGAGCTGGATCTGGCTGCCGAGGAACTGCATGTCGAGCTGGGTGCCGCGGCGCTGCTCGCACTCGGTGATGACATTGCCGACGAAGTCCTGGGGCACCAGGATGCTGGCGCGCACGATGGGCTCGCGCATCTCCTCCACGTCAGCCATGTCGGGCAGCTTGGAGGGGTTGGCGACGTAAATGACCTCGCCATTCTTGAGCAGCAGCTCATAGACCACGGTGGGCGCCGTGGTCAGCAGGTCCAGGTCGTACTCGCGCTCGAGGCGCTCCTGGACGATCTCCATGTGCAGGGTGCCGAGGAAGCCGACGCGGAAGCCGAAGCCCAGGGCGTCGGAGTTCTCCGGCTCGTAGTCCAGCGAGGCATCGTTGAGCGCCAGCTTCTCCAGGGCGTCGCGGAAGTCCTCGTAGTCGTCGGCGCTGACCGGGAACATCCCGGCATAGACCTGCGGCTTGACCTTCTGGAAGCCGGGCAGACGCGCGACGTCAGGGGTCCTGGTATGGGTGATGGTATCCCCCACCGGGGCACCCTGGATCTCCTTGATACCGGCCACGATGAACCCCACCTCACCGGCGCGCAGGATGCCGGTTTCACGACGCAGCGGAGTGAAGATGCCCACCTCGTTGGCCTGCCAGTCACGCCCGGTGGACTTGATGCGGATCTTCTCGCCCTTCTTCAGGGTGCCGTCGAAGATCCGCACCAGCGAGACCACGCCCAGGTAATTGTCGAACCAGGAGTCGATGATCAGCGCCTGTAGGGGGGCCTTGGGGTCACCCTTGGGCGGCGGGATGTCGCGCACCAGGCGTTCGAGCAGCGCGTCGATCCCCAGCCCGCTCTTGGCCGAGACCTGGCAGGCGTCGGTGGCGTCCAGCCCGATGATCTCCTCGATCTCGTGAGAGACCTTGTCCGGGTCGGCCTGGGGCAGGTCCATCTTGTTGAGCACCGGCAGCACCTCGAGGCCTTGCTCGATAGCGGTATAGCAGTTGGCCACCGACTGGGCCTCGACGCCCTGGCCGGCATCGACCACCAGCAGTGCGCCTTCGCAGGCATACAGCGAACGCGACACCTCGTAGGAGAAGTCCACGTGTCCCGGGGTGTCGATGAAGTTCAGCTGGTAGGTATTGCCGTCCTGGGCGTGGTAGTCCAGCGTCACCGACTGCGCCTTGATGGTGATGCCACGCTCGCGTTCGAGGTCCATGGAATCGAGCACCTGCTCCTTGAGCTCACGCTCGGTCAGCCCACCGCAGGTCTGGATCAGGCGATCGGCCAGGGTCGACTTGCCGTGGTCGATGTGCGCGATGATCGAGAAGTTGCGGATGTGCTTGAGGGGGTCGGCGGTTGCGTCTTGGGACATCGAGTCGATTCTGCCTTGTGGGTGTCGGGCCACGGCCGACAGGATGGATCGCGTTGCGGTCGGCTGGCGGGCTCTGGTCGGATTGGGCGCCATTGTAGCGGGATGCGCCTGCCAGATACAGCGACCCGACGGCGGGCGCCATCGGGTCGCGTGATTGCTGCCGCTCGCCGAGGCGGCGGGGTCAGCCGCGGGAGAGCCGCAGCGCCACGAACAGCGAACGGCCGTCGCGGTAGAGGCGCACCGGAATCGCGCGATCATCGGGCAGCCCGGTCACCAGTTCGGCAAGCTGGTCGGGGTTCTCCACCGCGCTCTGGTCGATGCTGACCAGGATATCGCCGGCCCGGATGCCCGCCTGAGCGGCCGTGCCGCGCGGGTCCACCTCGCGCACCCGGACACCGCCCTCGATGCCGAGTTCACGACGCTCGGCGTCCTCCAGCGGTGCCACGGCGATGCCCAGCCGCGCCGGCGCCGGTTCCTCGCCCTGGCCAGTTGCCGTGCCGCCCTGGCTGTCGGGCCAGTCGCCCACGGTGACGGTCTCCTCGCGACGCTCGCCGTCGCGCAGCAGCGTCAGTTCCACATCGCTGCCCGGGCTGACCCGTCCGATCAGCCGCGGCAGGGTACTGGAACTCTCCACCGCCTCACCATTCACCTCGAGGATGACGTCGCCGGCCTGGAGCCCGCCCTGGGCCGCCGGCCCCTCGGGATCAAGGTCGGCGATCAGCGCCCCCTCGGTGTTGTCCATGCCGAAGGACTCGGCCAGGTCACGGGACACCGGCTGGATCATCACCCCGAGCCAGCCGCGGCTGACGCGACCGTCGTCACGCAGTTGGTCGGCGACATCCAGGGCCACGTTGATGGGGATCGCGAAGGAGAGCCCCATGAAGCCGCCGCTGCGGGTGAAGATCTGCGAGTTGATGCCGACCACCTCGCCGTCCAGGTTGAACAGCGGGCCGCCGGAATTGCCCGGATTGATCGCCACGTCGGTCTGGATGAAGGGGACGTAGGCATCGCGGGGCAGAGTCCGATCGATGGCACTGACGATGCCGGCCGTCACCGAGTGGTCGAAACCGAAGGGCGAGCCGATCGCGGCGACCCACTCCCCGACCCGGAGATCATCGGAGTCCGCCAGGGTAAGGGCCGGCAGTCCGTCGGCGTCGACCTTGAGCAGGGCGACATCCGTCTTGGTATCGGCACCGATCAGCTCGGCCTCGAGTTCGCGCCGGTCGTTGAGTCGCACCAGGATCTCGTCGGCGCCCTCCACCACATGGGCATTGGTCATGATGTAGCCGGCCTCGTCGATGATGAAGCCCGACCCCAGGGACTGGCGCTCCTCGCTGCGCCCCGGCGCCCCTCCGGGCGGCACCGGGAAACGGTCGCCGAAGAAGTGACGAAAGATCTCCGGGATCTCCTGGCCGCCGAACTCGCCGAAGGGCGACGCCTGGCGTTCCACCATCCGCGAGGTGGAGATGTTGACCACGCCGGGCGCGGCCTGGTCGACCAGTTCGGTGAAGTCCGGCAGCTCGCGGGCCATGGCCGTCTGCCACGCCAGCAGGGCCGTGGCGAGCAGCATCCAGAGGGAAAGGTGTCGTGTCATGCGCTTCATGAAAGGCTCCTGCGTCGGCAAGAATGGAAGTGTCCTTCATACCGTCTGTGTGTCAAAAGGTTCAGGGCATGTCGCCCTCATCGCCGGCCTGCCACTCCACCGAATCGGCCACGCGCAGCAGGACACCGGGGGGGAGCTCGCCCATCACCACCACCTGGCGGGTCTGACCGCCGAGTTCGCGATGGCGCACGGCCGCATGGGAGACGCCGAGGCGATGCATGCCCGGGATCAGCTGGTCCGGTCCCTCCACGGGTTCCACGAACAGGCTGAGGGTGGCGAGCCCGTCACTGTAGACCCGGTGGCCGACATCATCGTCGTGGCGAGAACTGCGGGTCTCCACGGGCTGGGGGATAAAGCCCGTGGGTAGCCAGGCGGGGTGCCAGGGGTCCTCCGGGCGGGCACGGCGTCGGTCGAGGCCGATCTCTCCCTGGTACAGCTGTGGCTGACGCAGCTCGGTGATCTGGAAGGTCTCCACCACGCGCCCCTCCTCGTCCAGCAGGATCTGCTTGAGCGGCAGCCCCGTGGCAGTGTCGAGCCAGAATCGGTGGCCATACCGCATGACATCCAGGGGTTCGATGTCGAGGCGGATGGTGGTGCGATTGGCAAGGCGCTCCTCACCGCTCAGCTGGAGACGGTAGAGGCCATCTAGGTGTTGGGCGATGCCCGCCGGCGAGGCCGGCACCGGGGCATCACCCTCCGCCCAGCTCAGGCGCCCGATACGCCCGCGCCGCTCGAAGACCACCGCGGGACCGTCCAGAAACCGGGCCACCTCGCGCTCGACGCCCTCCACGACATCATGGGAAAGCGCCAGGGAACGGACCCCGTCGCCGCCGATACGTACCGCCCGCGCCTGGAACTCGTAGCAGTGGTTGGCCCAGAGGCTGCGCTCCAACCAGCCCAGGGCCGTCTCGGGTGGTTCGCGCTCCGCCAGGGAGCGGCAGTCGAATCGCTCGGCCTGGGTCGAGTCGTCGTCGGGCTGTGCCACCGCGCCTGACGAGTGGATCAGCAGGGCCGCGACCAGCATCCCGCCGAGCAGGCGGGTCGGACGACCCTGACGCATCAGTGCTGCCCCAGGGACTCGCTACCGGACGCACGCAGCAGCGGCATCCAGGTGTCGCCACTGCGATAGGCCGCGCCCTCGGCATGGCGGTCCAGGTAGGACTGCAACAGCTGAGCCTGTTGCTGGTCATCCCGGGCGGACTGCCGCGGGGAGAGGAACAGCGGCGAATCGAAGCCCGCCCCCACCGTCATCGCGCCCCGGGAATCGCCGGAGGGCGTCTGGAAGAGCGGCAGGCCCGGCAGCGAGGGACGGCTGTCAGCGCCGGAGGACGCCAGCTCCGACCCGCCGAGAGCGGCAGGGCTAGCCTGCATCTCCCCCCCCGGCTGGCCCTGGGTGGCCACCTCGGCGGGGGCCTGCCCCGAGTCGAGGCTACCGTTGTAGAACTGCACGCCGGTGATGACCATCAGGGACACGGCGGCAGCGATGCCGGCACCGCGCGCCAGCGACACGGGACGACCGGATGGCTCGCCGGCGTCGACCCGGGGCAGCGGCTCGTCCTGCAGGCGCGCCATGATGCCCGCCGAGAGGTCGGTGGCGACATCAACCTCCGGTTCCCGTCGCATCAGGCTGCGCATCAGATGGTAGCGGCGCCAGGTCTCGGCGGCATCCGGGGAGTCGTCCAGTGACTTCAGGACTCGACGCAGCTCCAGCTCATCCCCTTCGTTGTCCATCAGGGCAGAAAGCGATTCCCGTGCGTTCTGACTCATTCTTCACACCCTCACACTCGACAAGGCGACCCGGTCCGGGTCCTTTGACAGCCTGTTGATCCCGACATCGGCGCGTGTCGCCCTGGCCATGTCGGCATGTTGTTGCCCGCTGGTGGCGGGCCGGTCACCGCATATGACGTCGCAGATCCCGGACAGTTCAGCAAATCGTCAAAAAGCTTGCAGTTTCTCGCCTCCAACGCCTCATTCGACCACTGACTCCTGGTTGCGGGAAGTGGTGACGAGCGGGCGGATGTGCTGGTCCACCGCCTCCCGGGCCCGGAAGATCCGCGAGCGGACGGTACCCACGGGACACTGCATGATGGCGGCGATATCCTCGTAGGAGAGGCCATCGAGCTCACGCAGGGTGATCGCGGTCCGCAAGTCGTCAGGCAGGCCCTCGATCGCCTCGAAGATGGCCGCCTCGAGCTGGTCGCGGGCCATGGCGGCCTCGGGGGTCTCGGTATCGGCCAGCCGTCCGCTGTGGTCGACAATCTCGGCATCGGCGATGTCCAGATCGCTGCCCGGGGGACGACGCCCCTTCGAGACCAGGTAGTTCTTCGCGGTATTGATGGCGATGCGGTACATCCAGGTGTAGAACGCGCTCTCGGCGCGGAACTTGCCCAGTGCCCGGTAGGCCTTGATGAAGGCCTCCTGCGCCACGTCCTGCACCTCGGCGTGGTCGTGCACATAGCGGCCGATCAGGCCGATGATCTTGTGCTGGTACTTCTTCACCAGCAGATCGAAGGCGCGAGTGTCCCCCTTCTGGGCGCGCTCGACGAGCTGCTGGTCGGTTTCCCGGGTGCCCATTCAGGCCCTCCCCGAACAGAGAGGCACGGACGGCGACCCGACGGCGGGTCGCGAACGGTCTGGCGTTGCTAGCATAGTGTCAACCTGGGGCCTTGCAGCCACTGAATGGTCAGGGTCATGAATCACGAGAGGTACAAGTGTTCCTGTTTCTTGAACGTCCATCAAGCCGATTGCCTTGCCCCGTTGCCGGCGATGGGACCTGCAGCGGCCCGCCGGGTTCCCGCGGCGATTGAATTTGCCGGCCCCGCGCGCGATAGTAGATGCCACTGGACATCGCCATCAGCGCAGACACGATACAGGAAGCACAATGTCAGAGCAGCAGGTCAACAACCTCAACGTTCTCGCCCAGGACGTCCTGATCACACCCGAGGCCCTCAAGCGGGAGATCCCCCTCACCGAGGCCGCCGAGCGCACGGTGATCGAGGGCCGCGAGACGATCCAGGCCATCCTCGACGGCCGTGATCCCCGCCTGCTGATGGTGGTGGGCCCCTGCTCCATCCATGACGTGGATGCCGCCTTGGACTATGCGCGCCGCCTGCGCCGGCTGGCCGACGAGGTCAAGGACAGCCTCTACATCGTGATGCGCGTCTACTTCGAGAAGCCCCGCACCACGGTGGGCTGGAAGGGCCTGATCAACGACCCTCACCTCAACGGCTCCTTCGAGATCGAGGAGGGCCTGCATATCGCCCGCAAGCTGCTGGTCCAGCTCGCCGAGATGGGCCTGCCCCTGGCCACCGAGGCGCTGGACCCGATCTCGCCGCAGTACCTGCAGGACTGCATCAGCTGGTCAGCGATCGGCGCCCGCACCACCGAGTCCCAGACACACCGCGAGATGTCCTCGGGACTCTCCTGCCCGGTGGGCTTCAAGAACGGCACCGACGGTAGCCTGGACGTCGCGGTCAATGCCCTGCAGTCGGTTTCTCATCCCCACAACTTCCTGGGCATCGACCAGGCCGGCCAGGTGGCGATCATCCGTACCCGCGGCAACGCCTATGGCCATGTGGTGCTGCGCGGCGGCAACGGCAAGCCCAACTACGACAGCGTCAGCGTGGCGCTGGCCGAGCAGGAGCTGAAGAAGGCCGGGATCAAGCCCAACATCATGATCGACTGCTCCCACGCCAACTCCAACAAGGATGCGGCCCTGCAGCCGCTGGTGCTGGAGAACGTCACCAACCAGATCCTCGAGGGCAACCGCTCGATCATCGGCCTGATGGTCGAGTCCAATATCGGCTGGGGCAACCAGAAACTGACCGAGGATCTCAGCCAGCTCAAGTACGGCGTCTCCATCACGGACGCCTGCATCGACTGGGACACCACCGTCGACGCCTTCAAGCGCATGAACGAGAAACTCGCGCCGGTGCTGGCCGAGCGACGCCAGGCCGCCTGAGCCCTGTCGCCGCCCCCACACTCCCGGGCCTGCCTGACGGCGGGCCCGTTCGTTGCGGGTGACGCCTACGCTGACCGGGGATCTCTCCCCCTTCCCCCTTCCCTCTGCCGCTCAGACTTCGCGTACGCCGTCGATCTCGCGCACGAAAGGAGGCAGGGCGTCGAGCAGCGCCCGGCCGTAGCGGCGGGTCAACACCCGGCGATCTAGCAGGGTGATGCGCCCATGGTCGGCCTCCTTGCGGATCAGTCGGCCACAGGCCTGCACCAGCTTGATCGAGGCATCCGGCACACTGATGCGCATGAAGGCATTGCCGCCGCGGCTCTCGATCCATTCGGCCAGCGTCGCCCCCACCGGGTCGTCGGGTACCGAGAAGGGCAGCCGGGTGATCACCACATGGGTGAGGTAGTCACCGGGCAGGTCGATCCCCTCGGCAAAGCTCGCCAGGCCGAAGATTATGCTGCCCTCCCCCGCGTCCACCCGCGCCCGGTGGCGGGTGATCAGCTCGCGCTTGGGCAGGCGATCCTGGGCCAGCACCCGCTCGCGCCGGGCCCCGGAGAGCGCCTTCTCGACGCCGCGAAGCTGGGCCCGTGACGAGAAGAGCATCAGCACCGCCTCCGTGTCACCGAGTGCTTCCACGAAGTCGACGATGGCCCGCTCGTGCCCCTCGCGGTCGGCGGGGTCGACCGCCTCCCGGGGTACGCTGAGCACCGCCCGGGAGTAGTCGAAGGGACTGGGGAGGCGCTGGTAGCGATAGCGGTTTGCCAGCCCGGCACGCTCCTGCAGCCGCTCGAAGCGCCCCAGGGCGGTAAGCGTCGCCGAGGTCACCACGGCCCCGAAGGTGGTGCCCCACAGGCTCTTCGCCAGGGTGTGGGCCGCCGAGACCGGGCTCGCGGAGAACGTCAACTCAGGCTCGCCATGGAAGCGCTCCAGGGTCAGCCAGCGCGCGCGCGGCGGCTCGCCCTCGGGGTCCGTCTCGGCGAAGGCCAGCCACAGGGCATGGGCTTCCAGGGCTCGCCCATGGAGCAGCGCCACCAGCGGCAGCCAGGCCTCGGCCTGTTCCCGCGGCAGGCCGGTGTGCTTGTCCGGGTCGAGGCTCTCGCGCAGTATGTCGGCCATGCCCTCCAGGGTGCGGGAGAGCTCGGCGAAGATCACCACCAGACCACCCGCCTGCTCGCGCAGCGCCTCGGGGGCCCGCCCCATCTCCAGGCGGTGGTGCCGGCTCTCCTCGCCGTCGGCCAGCCCCTGGGGGCGCCCGGCCAGCTGGTGGCCCAGGGCGAAGGCCTCGCCGAGGCGGGGCTCCAGGGCATTGATCGCCTCCGGGAGTCCCGCCAGCAGCCGCGCCAGGGTCGGCTGCACGGCCAGCGCCTGGTTGAGCTCGGTGAGCGAGCTCTTCAGGGTCTTCAGCCAGCGCAGTGCCCCGCCCACGGCGAAGCGGTAGGTAAAGTGCTGGAGGGCCTTGTCGGGCAGGTGATGCCCCTCGTCGAAGACGTGGATGCAGTCACCCGGAGCCGGCAGCACCACCCCGCCCCCCAGCGCCAGGTCGGCCAGCACCAGGTCGTGGTTGGCGACGATGACGTCGGCGCTCTCGAGATGGCGGCGGGCACGGAAGAAGGCGCAGGCCCCGAAGTGGCCGCAGCGGCGGTTGGTGCACTGGCGGTGGTCCACGGTGAGACGGCGCCAGTGGCTGTCCTCGATGGCCTCGGGCCAGCTGTCGCGGTCGCCCTCCCAGCGGCCGTTGCCGTAGGCCTCGCCCAGTTCCTTGGCCAGCGCCTGGAAGTCGTCGCCGCCGCTGGCCAAGGACTGCTCGAAGAGCGACAGGGTCGCGTTCTCCTCCCCGCCGTCCAGCGCCTGGTCGAGGCGCGCCACGCAGACATAGCGCCCGCGCCCCTTGGCCAGGGCATAGTCGAAGTCGAGCCCGCTGTGGGCCTTGAGCGCCGGCAGGTCCTGGTGCAGCACCTGCTCCTGCAGGGCCACGGTGGCGGTGGCGATGACCAGCCGCTTGCCGCGGGCCTTCGCCACCGGCAGCGCGGCCAGCAGGTAGGCCAGGGTCTTGCCGGTCCCGGTGCCGGCCTCGAGCACGCAGACATGCTCGTCACTGGTGCGCCGGCCGGCCTCGTCGGCCTCGATGCCCGCCAGGGTGCGGGCGATCTCGGCGATCATCAGCCGCTGGCCATAGCGCGGCGTGAGCTCGAGGCCCTCCAGAACCCGACGGTAGGCGTCCTGGATCTCGGCCTTCAGCGCCTCCTCAAGCATGGGCCGTCAGAGCAGGCCTTCCGGCGGGTGCTCGCAGGGCAGCTTGTCGTTGATGTAGCGCTCGATCTCGGGCAGGGAGAAGGCGTCCTCCTCGCCCACGAAGCTGATCGAGACGCCCTTGGCCCCGGCGCGGCCGGTGCGCCCGATGCGGTGCACATAGTCCTCGGGGTCTTCCGGCAGGGTGTAGTTGATCACGTGGCTGACATCCTCGATGTGGATGCCGCGCCCCGCCACGTCGGTGGCGACCAGCACCTGGATCTGGCCCTCGCGGAACTTCTCGAGGGTCTCGATGCGCTGGTTCTGGGGCACGTCGCCGGAGAGCATGGCGGCATTGATGCCGGCCTTCTCGAGCAGGTCGTCGAGCTTGCGCACCAGGTCGCGGCGGTTGCCGAACACCATGACGCGGTCGAAGCTCTCCTGCTTGAGCAGGTTGACCAGCAGGCGCTGCTTGTCCTCGTCACCGACCAGGTAGACGCGCTGGTCGATGTCGGCGGCGTTGTCGACGGTGACCTCGATCTCCACGTGGGCAGGCTCGTGGGTCCACTGGCTGGCCAGGTTGAGGATGTCCTGGCTGAAGGTGGCCGAGAACAGGAAGGTCTGGCGCTGCTCCTTGTTCGGGGTATGGCGGATGATGCGCTTGACGTCGGGGATGAACCCCATGGAGAGCATGCGGTCCGCCTCGTCCAGCACCAGCACTTCCACCTGGGTGAGGTCGACGTCGCGCTTCTCGTGGAAGTCCAGCAGCCGACCCGGGGTGGCGACCAGGATGTCGAGCCTGTCCCCCAGAGCGTCACGCTGCTTCTGGTAGTCCATGCCGCCCACGACGCTGGCCACCTTGAGGTCCGTGAAGCGGGCCAGGGCCTTGGCGTCCTTCTCGATCTGCAGCGCCAGCTCGCGGGTCGGGGCCACGATCAGCGCCCGTGGTGCCCCCGGCTTCTGGCCGTTGGGCGCCTCCTCCTCGAGGAAGTAGGCCAGGATCGAGATCAGGAAGGCGGCGGTCTTGCCGGTGCCGGTCTGGGCCTTGCCCACCACGTCACCGCCCAGCAGGGTCTGGGCCAGGGCCTCGGCCTGGATGGGCGTGCAGTACTCGAAGCCCAGGGCATGAATGGCCCGCATCAACGGCAGCGGCAAGTCGAAGTCATGGAAGCGCCACTTGCCCGCCACGACGGGGACCTGGAACTGGCGCAGATCCCAGTTCGACTGGCGACGGCGCGGCTTGCGCCGGCGACGCTTGGGCTTGCGGTTCTGGGCCGGTGCTGTGGTCTGTTCCGACTCGCTCATAGGCTGTGCTGTCTTGTCCGTATCGGTGGATGGGGTGCATGACGCAAACCGGCATTGTACCAGTCTCCGGCGACGAGGGCGCGCCCCTGACACCTGCCGCCGGTTCGGCGCTGTCGGCCTGGCCGCCGCGACTGGTAGAATGGCGCCCATTCATGCAAGGAGTTGCATCATGACACGCCGAAAGAAGACCCGTTCGCTCGCCGACAAGGTGCAGATCCGCACCGGCAAGCGCAAGGATTTCAAGAAGTGGCGCCACGAGAATCCCGACCAGGTCACCTCGACGACCCGCTTCACTCAGAAGAAGCGCCAGCAGCGCAAGTTGCAGGCGGCCCGCAAGATGGCCCGCCAGGAGTCGGGGCAACCGATCGCCATCCACCCCGGGACATCGGGCAGCGACACTCCCGAGCGCAAGGACGACTGACGATGCGCCTGGTCTCCTTCAACATCAACGGCATCCGCGCCCGCCTGCACCAGCTCGCCGCCCTGGTCGAGACGCATCGCCCGGCGGTGATCGGCCTGCAGGAAACCAAGGTCCAGGACAGCGAGTTCCCCGTGGCGGCGGTGGAGACGCTGGGCTATCGCGTCTTCTACCACGGCCAGAAAGGCCACTACGGCGTGGCGCTGCTGGTCGACACGGCCCAGTGCGGGGAACCGGAGGCGATCTTCCATGGCTTTCCCGATGACGGCGAACAGGCCCAGCGGCGCATGATCGGGGTGCGCGTGCGCCCGGGCGACGGCGACCCCGTCACGGTGTGGAATGGCTACTTCCCCCAGGGCGAGAACGTCGAGCATCCGGTCAAGTTTCCCCACAAGCGCGCCTTCTACGCCCAGCTCCAGCGGCTGCTGGAGACGCAGCACCGCCCCGACGAGCGCCTGGCGGTGATGGGCGACTTCAACATCTCCCCCGAGGAGAGCGACATCGGTATCGGCGAGGCCAACCGCCGGCGCTGGCTGCGCGAGGGCAAGACCAGCTTCCAGCCGGTGGAGCGCGAATGGCTCGCCGGCATCAAGGCCTGGGGTCTCACCGACAGCTACCGGCTTTGCTACCCGACGGCAGACGACCGCTTCAGCTGGTTCGACTATCGCTCCCGCGGCTTCGAGCGCGACCCTCGGCGCGGCCTGCGCATCGACCATATCCTGGTGAGCGCGCCGCTCGCCGAGAAGGTGACGGACGCCGGCATCGACTACGAGCTGCGCGGCATGCAGAAGCCCTCCGACCATGCCCCGGTGTGGACGGAGCTGGCGCTGTAGGCAGCCCCCCTGTCTTGAGGCCGATGACTCAGCGGGCGTCCATCGAGGCCATGGCCTCGAGCCAGCGCTCGGCGTCGTCCTCCCCCCGCTCATGAGCCCGGGTCAGCGCCCGCTCGGCCAGATCGTGGCGTCCCCAGGCGTGGGCAAGCTGGCCGAGCCTCAGCCAGTCGCCGCCGCTGTCGCTCCGCCTGGCCACGGCCCCCCAGGCGCCCAGGGCACGATCGCGGTCACGCGCCGCCTCCCAGGCCCGAGCCAGCAGGCGCCGGTGCGTCTCGCTGTCCTCCAGCTCGCCCTGCTCCAGCGCCTTGACCAGGTACTCGGCGGCCCGCGCCGGGGTGCCACCGGCCAGGTGCAGCTCGATCAGGCGACGCAGGTCGTCGCTGTCTTCGAGCACACCGCGCCGCCAGCCGGCCTCCCAGATCGCCGCGGCCTGGCCGGCGTCACCCAGCCGCCGGGCCAGGGCCGCGGCCTGCCGCCAGCGCGCGGGGTCGCGACTCTCCGAGAGACCATCGGCCAGCAGCGCCAGGGCCGCGCCGTCCCGTCCGGCGCGCCTGAGCACCGAGATGGACAGCCCGCGCTGAGCCTCGCTCGGCTCGGGCGTGACAGCCAGGGCACGCTCCACCCAGTCGGCGGCGTCATTCCATTGCTCCCGCTCGGCCAGCGCCCGCGCCAGGCGCCAGCGATCCCGCGGTTCTTCGTCATGCCGCGTCAACCAGTCGGCCAGCAGCCTGGCGCCCTCTGCGGCTTCTCCCGCCGCCAGGCGAAGCCGGGCCTCGTCGCGCTGCCAACGGTCCTGCCGCGCCGCCTCCACGCCACGAATCTCGCGCGCGACAAGAAGATGGTCGGCGGCCGCCGCCGGGTCGTCGGCGCGTGCCGCGGCGCCGGCGGCCAGTTGCAGATAGAGGGCCCGGGCCCAGCGGTCGGCGGCATTGCCGCCGGCCAGGCGCTCGGCCTGGGCCAGGGCCCGCTCGCTCACTGCATCGATCTCGCCGGCCTCGAGACGCTGCTGCAGGCGCTCCAGGTCGTCGATGAAGGCGCCCGGCAACGCCGGTGCCGCCAAGGCCACGGGAGCCATCAGCAGCCAGCCGGCGATGACCAGGGAAAGGCGACGAAGATGCGACATGAGAGCTCCCTGTTGCAGGCTATCTCAGCTGGAATGCCAGCCGCTGCCGGGCGCGACGCTGACCGTCGGCCGGCGCGAAGCGCCACTGCGCTACCGCCTGACGCGCGGCCTTGTCGAAGACGTTGCGCGGCCTGGCGGAGAGCACGCGGACGCTCGACGGGTCGACGCTGCCGTCCGCGCGGATCACGAACTCCAGCTCCACGTGACCCTCGAGCCCGCGACGCTGGGCCCGCGCCGGATACTGCGGCGGCACCCGCTCGGTGGGCGCCGCCTGCCCCACGTCCACCGGTTCGCCGACCTCGGGGGCGCCTGCATCCGGCTGGCCACTGGCGGGCTCGCCGGATGTCTCGGCCGCGTCGGACGGCCGAGCCGACGCTTCGGCCCGGGGCTCCGGTTCAGGCTCCGGTTCAGGCTTCGGATCAGGGTCGGGTTGCGGCTCGGGCTGCGGTTCGTGTTCCGGCCGCGCCTCGCTGAGCTCGGGCAGCTCGGTGTCGAGTTCCATCGGCTCAGCCTCTTCCGGCGGCAGCGCCGGCTCGGGCAGGACCATCTCGTTCTGCGCCAGTGGCGCGGGCTCGGGCAGCGGCGGCGGGACGACCGGCTTCGACGGTGCCGGCGGGGCGGCCTCGGCGGGCACCTCGGCCGCCTCGGGTTCGGCGTCGGGCGACTCGATGCTGGTCAGCGGCATGCTCATCTCCAGCACCTCGATATCCGGCTCGGGGGGCGAGACCAGCAGCGCCAGCAGCCAGAACAGCAGCAGCGCCATGGCCACGCCGGCCGACGCCGAGACCAGCACCCGGGTCATGGCGCGCCCCGGCTCGCAGCCACCGCGACCTGCTCGACGCCGGCCGTCCGGATACGGTCCATCACCTCGATCAGCAGGCCGGTGGTGGCCTCGCGGTCGGCCTGGATCACCACCCCGCCATCGTCGCTGACGAGTGCTGCGATTTCCTCGCCGACGCGGTGGGCGTCCACCGGCCGGCCGTCCACCCAGACGGTGCCCTCCGGGGTGATCGCCACCATCAGCCGGGCATCGGGCTGGGGGCTGGCGGCGCTGGACTCGGGCCGCTCGATCTCCACGCCACTCTCCTTGATGAAGCTGGTGGTGACGATGAAGAAGATCAGCATGATGAAGACGACATCCAGCATGGGGGTCAGGTTGATCTCGCCGGCATCGCCTTCCTCGGCGGCCAGGCTGCGGCGTCTACGCATGGGACTCCTCCACGGCGCGGGCCAGGCGGTCATGCAGCCGCTGATCCTCGCGCCGGATGATCTGTTCCAGTCGGCTGGTGAACAGCAGCCCCACCACGGCCACCGCCATGCCGGCCAGGGTCGGCAGGGTGGCCCGCGCCACGCCATCGGCCATGGCCCGCGCCTGGCCGGTCTCACTCAGCGACAGGCTGTCGAACACGGCGATCATGCCGGTGACGGTGCCCAGCAGGCCGAGCAGCGGGCAAAGCCCCACCAGCAGCTTCAGCCAGGGCAGCGGGCGCCTCAGCCGGGCGATCAGCTCTCGGGTCCAGGCCTCCCGCAGGGTCAAGGCGCTCCAGCTGAGGTGCTCTTGGCGCGCCGCCCAGCGCGCGATCAGGGCACGGCGGGCGCGGCGGTAGGTGATGCGGAAGAACAGCACACGCTCCAGGGCCAAGCCGAAGAGCAGCGCCGCCACCCCGGCGATGCCCACCAGGATGATCCCGCCGGCATCGACCAGCCGCGCCAGGGGTTCAAGCCAGAGCGGCAGCACGGCGCTCGCTCCCGGATGCTGTCGGGGAGGCCCGGCGATGTTCGAGCTGCTTGGCCAAGGCCGCGCTGGCCTGGCCCTCCATCACCCCCGCCAGGTGACGGCTGCGTTCGGCCAGGGCGGTATGGGCAAACAGCAGCGGCACCGCGGTGATCAGGCCCAGCACGGTGGTGACCAGCGCCTGGCTGATGCCGCCGGCCATCAGCTGGGGGTCGCCGGTGCCGAACACCGTGATCGCCTGGAAGGTGACGATCATGCCGGTGACGGTGCCCAGCAGGCCCAACAGCGGGGCCACGGCGGCGAGCAGCTTGACCAGCGGCTGGCCGCGCTCGAGCCGCGGCAACTCGGCCAGCACCGCCTCATCGAGGCGCGCCTCCAGCGCCTCGGGCACGGGGTCGTCGGCGAGCGCCCGAAAGCGCAGCAGCACTCTGCCCAGCGGGTTGTCTTCGCGCAGCCGGCCGAGATCGCGCAACTGGCGGCGCGTCGCCATGCTCACCCTGAGCAGGTAGGCGTACTGCAGCAGTGCCACCAGCAGGCCGATGGCACCCAGGCCCACCACCACATAGCCCACGGCGCCGCCCTGCTGGAAGCGCTCCCTGAGGCTCGGCCGCTGGGCCAGGGCCTCGATGACCTGCCCCCGGGTAGGGTCCAGGGCCAACCGCTCCCCCTCCCCGGCCTGGAAATCGGCGAGCAGCTCGCTTACCTCCGCCGGGAGGGGGGGCGCGGTGGCGAGCACATCCTCCTCGGCACCGTGCTCGAGCAGCTGCCCCTCGCTGAAGGCGGCCAGGTCACCCAGGCGCACCACCTCGCGGGTGGCGACCTGGCCGCCACCGCCCGCCACGGGCGCATCGAACGCGACGACCCGCCCGGTCTCGGCGGTCAGCGCCATCAGCGCATCGCCCAGGGTCTCAAGGTGCTCGGGCCTGAGCACCTCGGCCTCGTCGAGGCGCGGCGGCAACGCGGCGCCGCCCACCGTGATCCAGCTCTCCGCCAGGTCATCGCGCAGTTCGCCGCTGTGTCGCACCAGGGTATCCAGCACCGCTGAAAGATCCTCTCCCTGAACCGCCTGGCGTTCGTCGAGCGCCTCGCGACGGGTCTGCTGGGCCTGCTCCTGTTCCGCCAGGCCCGCGAAGCGCGCCTGGGCTTCATCGTGAGCCTCGCGGGCCTCCTCGAGAGCTGCCTGCAGGGCCTCGCGATCCTCGACGAGCTCGGCCAGGCGCGCCGCATCACGGGCCTCGGCCGCCTCGCGCTCGGCGCGCAGGGTGGTCAGGGGCTCCTCCTGAGACTGGGCGGGCAGCCCGACGATCAACAGACTGCCCATCACCAGCCCTACCAGGGCACGGCGTGCGACACGCATCCCGGGATGGATCATGAGCTCGCCTCCGCGTCGGTGGTAGTGGCTCCCCGCTCGAGCGGCCGGGAGATCGGCAGGGTCAGCAGTTCCGGTGCCCGCTGGTCGCGGGCGATGCGCAGGCCGTGGCGCAGCTGACCACGTCCGGTTTCATCCAGTGCCTCCCAGCGCTCGGCATCGGCGCGCCAGACGCCACCTTCCCGGCCATCCGGCGTCAGGTAGTAGAGCCCCACCCGCCCCAGGCGCAGGAAGTCCACCTCACGGCGGGCGTCTCCCTCGTCTTTCCCCTCGTTCAGGATGCCGCGCCAGGCGTCCAGTTCACGGCCATAGTCGAGCTCGGTACGCCAGGCGGCGAGAATACGATCCAGGCGCTCCGCGGCCGAGGCATCGGGGTCGGCCAGGCCTGTCTCGAGACTCCTGGCACGGGCCAGGCGCTCTTCCTTGAGGAACGGCAGGTCGCGTTCCACCCAGGTCCGCAGGCGCGAGATCAGCGCCTGCTCGAGCTTCGGCAGCGCCTCGCGGGTCTCGGCCAGCGTATCCAGCGCATCCTCGCGGCTATCCAGCCGCTCGCCGCGTCGCTCCAGGCGTGGCGCCAGGGCGTCGCTGCGCACCTCCAGGCGCCGTGTCTCGGCCTCTAGCCGGCGCAGCTCGGCAAGCATCTCGCGGCTCTCGTCGTCGACCGTGGCGATGCGCGACTGCAGCTCGGCCTGGACGCGCTGGGCCCGGCTGGCCTCTTCGATCACGGATTCCTGTGCCTGAAGAAGGCCGAGGGTCAGCAGACCGAGGGCGATGCCGGCCGGTAATTGTAAGCGAAAGATCCTCACCATGGCTCTCCGTCGTGGTCCCGGGCAGGGCGCCCACCATGCCACCAATACGAACGATTATCAATGCGCATGATAATCGTCCGTGCGGATACGATGGTGTCATCCGCAGGTAGCAGATGGCGCGGGATGGCGCTGCTGATCCACCGGGCACTGACCTGTGACAAGCTCGGAGATTCAAGTCGCACGCGCAAAAAAGCCGCACCCTGAGGGTACGGCTCATCCGACGGGAAAGGCCTGGCATCAGGCCGTGGCGTTGCGGTAGCGACGCTCCACGTCCTCCCAGTTGATCACGTTGAAGAAGGCCGCCACATAGTCCGGGCGCTTGTTCTGGTATTTGAGGTAGTAGGCGTGCTCCCAGACATCAAGCCCCAGGACGGGCGTGTTGCCATCCATGATGGGGCTGTCCTGGTTCAGGGTATTTTCCACCACCAGCTGGCCCTGCGGTGTCACGCTAAGCCAGGCCCAGCCGCTGCCGAAGCGGCCCAGGGCCGCCTTGGTGAAGGCGTCCTTGAACGCATCGAAGCCGCCCAGCTCCGACGCGATGGCGCGGGCCACCTCGCCATGGGGCTCTCCTCCTCCATCGGGGGACATCATCTGCCAGAACATCGAGTGGTTGGCATGGCCACCGCCGTTGTTGATCACGGCCTGGCGCTTGCCCTCCGGCACGTGGTCCAGATTGGCAATCAGCTCCTCCACGTGAACCTCCTCGAGGCCGGTCCCCTCGAGGGCGGCATTGAGGTTGTTGACGTAGGTCTGATGGTGACGGGAATGGTGGATTTCCATGGTCATCGCATCGATATGCGGTTCCAGGGCATCGTAGGCATAGGGAAGGTCTGGAAGGGTATGCGCCATGATCACTCCTCCTCGTTGCTGTCTAGAGGGACCCGTGGTCCCGGTTCACCCACAAGGATGGCAGGGAACCGCAATTGTTGCTAATGATTCCTGTTATCCCTTGTATAGGAGATGTTAATCGACACCCTGAACGACGCGGGCCGGCCCCCAAGGGGCCGNCCGGCCCGCGGGCAGGCTGGCGAAAAAACGCGGCCTGCGTTACCGATCAGGCAGCGCCTCGAAGAGATCGGCGACGAGACCGATGACTGTCGAGAGCGCCACCTGGAAGATCCCGATCTTCCTTACAGCTTGCTTTCCAGCTCCGGCAGGGCCTCGAAGAGATCCGCGACGAGACCGATGACTGTCGAGAGCGCCACCGGGAAGATCCTGATCTTCCTTACAGCTTGCTTTCCAGCTCCGGCAGGGCCTCGAAGAGATCA